>CAZOOH010000069.1:0-9118 GCA_964581375.1 uncultured Muribaculaceae bacterium | reverse complement strand
CTCCATAGAAGTATACCGGAAAAACAAATCCTAATCGCTCATTATTTTGTAATTCAAACTCAAATTGTCCTTTGTTCAGACATTCGGCAATTGAAATCAGTTTTTCTTCTGACTCTTTTGCAACCCTTTTTGCAGTATATTGAGAGTTCCCAGTGCCGGAAAAGTAGAATATCATTTTGTGTGTAAATCTTCGTAATCAGAAATTTTCTTTATTCTGTCGGCATGTCTTCCACCTTCAAACTCGGCTTTAAGCCATTCGTCTATAATCATTTTTGCCATTTCGATTCCAACAACCCGAGCACCGATAGCCAATACATTTGCATCATTATGTTGCTTAGCCAGTCTTGCAGAGTAGGGTTCACTGCAAACAACAGCTCTGATGCCTTTTACTTTGTTTGCACTTATCGAAATACCTACTCCCGTGCCACAAAAGATGATGCCTTTTTCGCACTCTCCGGCAACAACAGCTTCCCCTACTGCTATGCCAAAATCGGGATAATCGGCCCTTGATTCGCTGTAAGTGCCATAATCTTTAATTGAGTAACCACAATCATTCAAATATGTTTTAAGCTCTTCTTTGAACTTGAATGCAGCATGATCCGATCCTAATGCTATATTGTACATAAATTAATTTTTACTTATTTAAGAAATATGAGCACAAATATATACAATAAGGGGTTTAATAAAACAACTCATTCCTGTTTGCTCTTATATACGGAATTGAATAAGATTCCGTATAATATTTATACCAAGATGTACGGATAATATTTCTTAAATTATTTAATTCGTTTTCAATTATATACACTTCCGGGAGATTTTTTATTTGCTGTAACTCATTCCCGGGAATTATTCGGTAATCTAAAGGGAATCCATTCTGAATAGATGTCTTTCTCAGGTAACGCAATATTGCGAGATTTGATTTAAAAAGAGATCGTTCATACGCTCTGCGTACATTAATATATGTTTGGTCGTATCTGAATCGCTTATTTATAATCATTGCAGATTCCTTAGAAAATTCTTCACCGCTTATTTCGCGATTTAAAGCTTTTATTCTCAGTTTATTATAATCATTGTCAGAGTTAAGGAGTTTTGTTAATATTGACGCATTTTCTTCAAACTCTAAACGTAATCTTTTAAGTGAGTCGGCTGAATTAATAAAATCATCTGCTTTTGCTGCCGGATAGCTGTATACCGAAATTGAAGCTGAGTCACTGATGCGCATTGAAATATATTTGTCGAAAATTGTTTCATTTTGGTCCGCAATAAGTTTGTCCAACCTTCCCACAAGAGATTCAATTTTTTCCGGCAGGCTTTTTACCTTAATTTTCTGTGTTTCTCGAATATTTATCAATGAATCTACAATTTTTTTACTGTAATTTTTTGGATCTACTAAGTTGTTTAAATGTGTTAAATTTAATGAGTTGTACAGATTTTTTATGACCTCTATTTCCTGATTTAAGGAGTATAATCTGGCATTACCTACAGACATCGAATTTATAACGGCATCCAGTTCCAATATTGAAAGAGGGAAATTTTCATTCTTCTGCCTGTAATCGGAAAAAAGTTTTTTCAACACCAATTTCTTGTAATTAGTTACATTTTGGTTATTCTTAAGAAAAACATCCTTATAAACTGAATCAGACTGAAAAAAACGTGATCGTACAACAGCTAACTGGTCATTTCTGTATTTTATATTTTCCGGACTATTCGTTGGCAGATTCTGAGCCTTTTCGAAGTCTTTATTTCCATTAAAATAGTTGACAAATTGACGGTTTATCCTAAGATACTCTTTGTAAGCAGATGATAACTCAGGAGAAGATTGTGAGAAACTTTCATTAAAATAAATTGAAAAAACTTTCGCCGGAAAATCAATAAAATTAAGTTCAATCTGATCTATAATTAATTGAGTTACGAAGTAATTTTTTTCTCTCTCTTTGATTTGTAATTTTACCGAAAGAGATTCCAGTGATTGTTTAATTAATGAAGAGTATGTAACCTCTTGTGAAAATATAGAGCCGTTTATAAAAAACAGGATAAAAATTGAAAGAGTCAACCATTTCATAAGATTTTTATTGAGTTCATACAAATTTATAAAAAACTTTATATTAATACAATACAATAAAAAAGGTCACCTTTATTAAGGTAACCTTAGCGTGGGTGATGCCACATTTATATATAGACACCTATAAGGTGTAATAGTTATTTAATATTTGCCTGTGCAATAGAATTCCTGTCAGGATTTAAAATAACTAAAGATAAGTTCAAGTTAAATGCAACCTCAATCCACTCACTTACTTTAATCAAACCCATCATTTCAACAGGAGGTGTAAGCCCGAAATCTTTTATGCTCAATTTAACTCTGCCTTGAGTATAATATTCATTTTCGAATCTATTCATCGACAAAGAAATATTGTACTCTCTTGTAATCCCGGAGATAGTCAATAATCCGGTCGCTTTCCCTGCAGATTCTCTGCCACAGGGTTTTGGAGTAATTTCAAGGGAGGTTATTTCTACCGATATTTCCGGATACCTATCGTACTTTATCAATTTTTTAAAATCTCTCAGAGCCATTTTATTTTCTGACGTAAAGTTCTTTACGTCAATTGAAAACATAGTTTGACTTACAAATATTTTATTCTCTTTTTGAATGGCCGAAACTGAAATGTTTTTAAACGGGAAATTATCTCCCTTGAGTTGAATTTTAAAAGGGACTATGTTAGAGTTGCCATTAATTGTCAATGAAGAACCCTTCAGCAGGTCAACAGATACCTCATTCTGAGCAATTGCCTGCTGAAAGGTTAAAAAAATAAAAAGTAATATCTGAACAACTCTCGTCATATTCAAAATTTTAGAAGCTTACCACAGCCTCAAGTACGAATCCGTTAAATTTGCCACCTTTTCTGTAATCAGACGAAAGGAAACCTTTACTGTAAGTTTGGTCAACATACTCAAGTTTGGTCATGATATTCTTTGTTATAAACCAACCACCGCTGAAAGCAATTCTGTCGATAGAGACATCATACAGACTTGTCCCGTTGAGTAATTCACTTGAAACAGTATTGTATTTACCGCCTAACCAGAAATTTTCTTTGTTGCCAAAACGATAAACTAAATCAGTAGCAAACTGTGTTGCAGTTCTATTGATCGTTTCAGACTTTGCGCGACCGGTAGCTGATTCTAATGTTGTAAATGATTCTAATCCTCAAATTTTTACAAAGAGATTACCTACAACAGAAGTAAGTTTGTCTGTCAAACCAGGATTAAATCTTCCTGAAAATGCCTGAGTAGTTGAATTTGCAGTTTCAAGAACTCCGTAATAGTGTGAACCTCCGCGGTCTCCACCAAATAGAGTGTTTGCAACTGAACCCGCAGTATAATAAGCAGATGCCGATGCGCGAAGACGAATCAAATCATTCATTTGTCTGTCGAAAGCTACCTTACCGATAAATGCAGGATAGTGTTTTTTATCGGGGTTTGTTGCTTCCAGAATATCTCCTTTGATCTTTCCGTTTGTGATAGCACCCACAAAAGTGAAATCTTTAATCATAACATCTGCCTCAGCACCAATTTCTGTAGCAAATGCATCCATAATGTTGTTTTCAATAAACGGGTTGTAGGTCGAGTTACCGTTATCGGAACGACGGAAGTGAGCATCGCCGTAGTTTACCTCGAAGTGACCAACCTTAAGAGTAGTAACCTTCATAATGTCGTCAAAGAATTTACCCTTCATAAATGGAAGTCTGTCAAATTGAATATATCCACCCTTTACCCATGTCTCTTGATGGTGACGTGCCGAGAGATAGAGTTCCATTTTAAGATTTACGCCTTCTGCCAAAGCTACATTTAAAGACATGTTTGCATTGGCTAAATTGAAACCGGGAACCAAAACGAGGAGAGGAGTAGTTGAAGTACCTTCACTGCTGTGATTTAGAGTTTGGAATGATTGAGTAAAGTTCCCTCCGATGTTTACTTTCACTCCGTCAACAGGTTTATATTTGTCAAGTTTCTTAACTTCAAAAACATTTATGCCTCTTTGGTCGTTCTGTCGAATCTGAGAAAATGATATGCTGCTGATTAAAATTGCAGCTGTCAGAAATAGTAATTTTTTCATGTGTTTGGTATTAAATTATTTTGTATTTATGATTATTTAGTTAATTGCAGGAATAGTAATATCCATTTTTACGGTAACAGGATCCTTTACCCTCATTACTAAAAGTGCAACTGGCGGTTTCATCCCGTATTCGGTAAATTTCAATGGAACAGTAGCTTTAAATTGGTATCCGCCATTGATTAGCTTACCCTCAGATTTAAAACTGATTCTTTTAGTAACACCTGCCATGTTAAGATTACCAGTAAGTATCACCGAAGCATTGGAGCCGGAAATTACTGGCACAAAGGGTTCGGTAATTTGAAAAGAAATATTCGGATTCTTCTCTGAATTAAAAGCCTTTAACACGAGGTTCTCCATTTGCTTTCTTTCAAATTTGCTGTCTAATATGCTCTTAAGAGATTCAACACTCACCTTTATAGAGAGCGATGTAACTTTATTATCATTGTCAACAGAGAAACTGCCATCATTATTGTCGGATTTTACTGTCCAGTCATGAGTGTTGGAAGTTCCGTCAACACTGATACTAGCCTTAAAAGTATAACTCTTTTGTGCAGATGCGTGTGCTGTCGAAATTATTATTCCGGTTAAAACCAGTAGTATAGTTCTATTAATTCTCATCTTTTTTATTCTATATAATTTAGTTAAACGTTTCTTATGCCTCTTCCTCGATTATTTGAATTAAGGTTCTGTCAGTAAGCATTTTTTCAAAATCCTTTTTAAATTTTACCCAATATTTTCTTGCTTTACAATGGGAGGTCTTTTCACACAATTCAGGATTAGATATACAAGGAACTACCGAAATTGGTTCAAATGCCGTATAAATATCATAAAGTGTGATTTTTTCTTTTGGTATTAGAAGAACATAACCACTTCTTTTTCCGGATGCATTGGCAATTAACCCTTTAACCTTAAGAGATGATATAATACTGTCAAGATATTTGTTCGAAATTTTTTGACTAAACGCAATATCTTTCTGATAAACACCATTAGGATTCTCCGAAAGAGCGATTTCTATCAGTGTCCTGAGCCCATAGCGAATTTTTGTATTAATCATCATAATCTTATATTTTTTGCAAAGATAAAAATATAATACAAATCCTATAATAAAGGTAGGATAAACTTTATTAAAATGCATTTGTTTATTACTGTAGAATTTGAAAAAATATAAGTAGAATAAAGAAAAAATTAACTTTTTGTTATGAGGAAAAAAATTAAATTTTATATAACAATGTTGTTTTCTGCAATAACAGCAACATCCTTTTCACAGACCATTTCGGTAAAACCGCCGGTTGACTTTTATAAACTATCTTTTACCACAATTGACGGAAAGAATTTCGATTTTTCTCAATTGAAAGGTAAGTTTGTTATGATTGTGAATACTGCTTCAAAATGTGGTTACACTCCTCAATTTGATGATTTGGAAAAACTTTATGAAAAATATAAAGAAAAACTTGTAATACTTGGCTTCCCTTCAAATGATTTTATGGGTCAGGACCCTGGAACAAACAAAGAAATTTTGGAGTTTTGCCAACTAAATTACGGAGTCACTTTCCAAATGATGGAAAAATCTGTCGTTAAGGGTTCCGATAAAAATGAAGTCTTTAAATGGTTAACTGAGAAAACTAAAAATGGATGGAACGAAAAAGAACCATCATGGAATTTTTGCAAATATTTAGTTGATGATAAAGGAACTTTAGTGGGATTTTTCCCGTCTAAGGTTAAACCGGCCGACGATTCAATTACTAAATTTTTGTAAGGTCAAATTTTATTATTTGTTATCAGGTATCTCTCCAAACATTTTTTGGCTTACCGATGCCTGATAACTTTTTGATACAGGTAATTCCGGTAAATTATCGGCATCTAATTCTAATACAAGACCCTCTTTAGTTCTGCGTAAAACTTTTACTCTTGAAAAATTTACCAAATATGAACGGTGGCATCTTAAAATACTACTCTTACTTAGTTCATTTTCAATATTTTTGAGCGTATTTCTAAGCAGATACTTCTTGTGTTTGCCTAAGTTTTCATAATGAATAATCACATAATTGTCCGAAGATTCAATATATAGGATATTTTCGGAAGAGATTGAAATTCTCAAAACACCCTTTTCATCTTTAAAAGAGACAATTTTTGATTTGTCGGTATCAGATATTTCACCATTTTCAAGTTTTGCCAATCTTTTTTTAGAATCTGCCCATGCAAAATAGAGAGTAAGTACACCGTATGGTAAAAGAATTACTAATGCTGTATTAATAATGCTGTCTTTAAAAACATCCATAGGATCCAGCCCTCTTTTAACGATTATTGTATACATCGTATAAAAAAGTGACATAAAGAGAATTTCTCCCAAAACCCAGATTCCATAACCTATATATGAGATTCCCTTTTTTCTTGTTGTCAGATACATGATTATTCTGCTAATAATAACCACGAGAACTCCTGTGAGTATAATTATGCTTGAATAAACAAAAAACATAAACTTAGAAATGGGGTACCAACTCGATGATTCAAAAGGTTTGTATATATTAATGAAAATAAGTGCAAAAAGAGCTGTGAAACCGACAAGTCTCACAATGTTAGATCCCTGATTTATATACTTTGGAATATTCATACTCTTTTACAAAAATAGACTATTTCGCCACATATATTCAATTTTTACCCATTATTTTTGATTTTAGTCCCAATTGGTATTAGTCAATACCTTTTATTTTGAACTCTCTTCATTATAGAATTCTTTTGTAAATAAAAAGAGATGAAAATTCACACTATCCATTTTGAAGAGAGTTTTAAAAGGGAAGAAATTCTAAAAGAGAGAAGAGTATCTCCTGTACCTTTTTTCCTGAATAAACGTGATGATGAAATTTCAATGAATTATAGTTTTGATTACCTCATTGCTGAACCCGATGATTCAAAAAGAGCTAAAGACGAAAAATTAAAATCATTTATTTTCCTATTTCATGGTTTAAATGAACGCAGTTGGGAAAAGTATATCAGTTGGGCAGAAGCTCTGGTTAATAAAACAGGAAGGGCAGTAATCCTATTCCCATTGGCTTTTCATATAAACCGTGCACCTTTGGAGTGGAGCAATCCTCGTTTGATGAATCCTTTGATTAATGAAGCTGGTAAAAACAAAAAGAAACACTTTAATTTATCTTTCGTAAATTTTGCATTGAGTTCAAGAATTAAGTCTGACCCCTACAGATTCTACCTTTCCGGAAAGCAAACTATATATAACATCTGCCAACTCCTTCTTCAAATAGATAATGGAGAGCATCCGTTAATCGAGAGCAATGCCAAGTTCGATATTTTTGCGTATTCCATAGGAGCTTTTATGTCACAGGTAATGATTCAAGCAAATCCGATGAATCGCTTTGGGAATTCCAAGCTTTTTATGTTTTGCGGTGGTTCGGTATTTTGTAAAATGAACGGTAATTCGAAATTGATAATGGATAAAGAGTCTTTTCTTATATTGAACAGATATTACAAAAGGGAATTCCTTGGACTTTTTAAAAAACAAGATAAGATTGACTCAATTGACAGAGCTTTTATTTCTATGATTGGAACAAGAACTTTCAAAAAAGAGAGGAAAAGTTTTTATTTAGTTTCTCAGGAACGTGTAAGAATTGTTGCTCTAAAGCAAGATAAAGTAATTCCGATAAAGGGTATTAAAAAGGCTCTTGGACGTGTCTGGGAAGTCTGTTTGGAAGAGATGGATTTTACATACAAATACTCCCACGAAGCTCCTTTTCCGTTAAATATAAAAGAGAAGGATTCGAGGGAGTACTGGTTTAACGAGGTCTTTACTAGAGCCTCAGAATTTTTATCCCAACAATGAATTGGGATCTAAATTCTTCTTTTCAATATCTTTAAAGTATTTGACTGTACCAACTTTCAATTCATCAATAGCATCTTCGTCACAAACAATAATTCCTCTGGGATGCATTTGTAAAACACTGATTGTCCACATGTGGTTAATACCCTCTTCTACTGCGTGATACAGAGCTCTGGCCTTGTGATGTCCGTTGACAAGAATCATAACTTCTTTTGCATCCATTATGGTTCCAATACCTACAGTTAATGCAGTTTTGGGAACTTTATCAATGTCATTTTCAAAGAATCTTGAATTTGCAATTCTTGTATCGGTAGTCAAATTTTTAAGCCTTGTTCTGGAAGCTAATGAAGAGCCTGGTTCATTGAAAGCAATATGACCATCGGGTCCGATTCCTCCCATGAAGAGTCTGATACCTCCATAAGAGGCCATTTTCTTTTCGAAATTTTCACATTCAACATCAAAATCAGGAGCATTTCCGTCAAGCATATTTACATTTTCAGGAAGTATATCGATGTGTTTGAAAAAGTTATCCCACATAAAAGTATGGTACGTTTGAGGGTGTTCCTTAGGCAATCCGATATATTCATCCATATTGAATGTCACAACATGTTTAAAAGAAATAATATTCTCCTTATAAAGCCTGATCAGTTCTTTGTATGTACCGCGAGGAGTTGAACCGGTAGGAAGACCTAGTACGAATGGTCTCTCTTCGGTAGGAGCAAAATCTTTTATTCGTTTTACAATAAATGCAGCAGCCCACTTTGAGATTTTTTCGTAAGAATCTTGGATTATAAGTCTCATATTTAAGTATTTAGTTATATATTTGATTTATTTTTTTAACAATTCTTTTGCATTGTTGAAAGCAGCTTGAGTCAATTCAGAACCGCTTAACATTCTCGCAATTTCTCTCTCTCTTTCGTAGCCGGTAATCTCTTTTATATGCGTATTTGTCATATTCCGGGCATCAATCTCTTTATATACAAGTAAATGAGTGTTGCCTTTACTTGCAATTTGAGGCAGATGTGTGATTGCAAATATCTGTAAGTTTTTTGACAAATCATCAAGTAAGTTCCCCATTTTATCGGCAATGCTTCCTGATACCCCTGTGTCAATTTCGTCAAATATCATAGAAGGCATTTCTATATTTTTGGCATTCACTGCTTTAAGACATAACA
>CAZOOH010000068.1:0-9151 GCA_964581375.1 uncultured Muribaculaceae bacterium | reverse complement strand
GGAGGAGTGGACGGCCTCAACGCTGCGGCCGCTGCAGGCAAAACTCCGGCAATAATGGTCAACGAAATTACAAACTCATGGCTTGGTAGGTTAGGGGCAGTGTTTGCAATCTTGGGTGTGGTGGTTTTGCCAATAACTACAGGTGACACCGCTTTCCGCGGCCTCAGACTTATTCTTGCGGACGCTCTCAAACTTAATCAAAAACCTATACAAAACAGACTCTTCATTGCTGTTCCTGTCTTCGTGATTGCTTTTTTCCTTTGCGGCAGCGAGTTTGCCACACTTTGGAAATTTGTCGGAATTACCAATCAAATACTATCTGCCGTTTTCCTTTGGACTATAGCGGCTTACCTTATATCGGTCAAGAAACCGCACTGGCTGGCATCTGTCCCGGCAACCTTCATGACTGCCGTAGTGGTCAACTACTTCCTGGTTGCTCCGTACGGCGCCGGCGGAATCGATCTCTCTCCGGTAATCGGAAACATAGCCGGCGCCACAATTGGAGGAGCTATATTTATACTATTTATAATTAAAGGTGTACGTAGTAGGGGATAGTGATTAGTGATTAGTGATTAGTGATTGGTGATTAGTGATTGGTGATTGGTGATTAGTGATTGGTGATTAGTGATTAGTGATTGGTAATTGGTTATTAGTGACTAGTTACTAGTTAGTGGGGACTGGAGATTGGGGACTAGTTACTAGAGACTTGGGGTGAAATATTTGAAAAACAAATAATTAAAATAATATAAAATAAAACAAAATGAAACTGCTGAAAAATCTGTTTACCACAATCTGCCTGTTAACTCTGAGTGTTGTTCCCACTTCTCTTTTTGCGCAACAGGAGGGCGATTTTAAATTTACCGATGCCAAAAAGCTGATGATTCTTGGTCAGGGCTTTGAGAAGACGATTGGCCCGTATGGCAGAATGCCCGAGGCGCTTGAAGACGAATTCCGTCCCGATCTCATCTTTTTGGGGCGCAACTCTGCCGGTTTAGCGGTGAGGTTCTCTTCCGACTCCCCGATGGTATCTGCCAAATGGACTCTCACAAACAATTATACGATGAACCATATGGCTATGACCGGAATTAAGGGGCTCGACCTCTATGTTTTGTATGGCGGCAGATGGATGTTTATTGGTACGGCAAGGCCGGGTGCAAAGGAGAATTTTTCGGTATTTGTAAAGGGTATGTCTAAAAGTGAGAGAGAGTATATTGCATACCTGCCTCTTTATGACGGTGTTGAGAGTTTGCAGATAGGTGTTTCCAAGGAGTCTTCTATTGGAATGCCTAAGGTAAATATGATGGTAAAAAGCGAATCTGCCAAACCGGTTGTGATATATGGGACAAGTATAACTCAGGGGGGCTGTGCTTCGAGGCCGGGAATGGGCTACACTTCGATTCTGAGCAGGATGCTTGGTCGTGAGGTTGTAAACCTGGGCTTCTCCGGAAACGGACGTCTCGATTTCTCAATGTCTAAGGCTATTGCGATGACCGACCCGGGGGTAATTGTGCTCGACTGCCTGCCCAACACAACTTACCAAAGCGTTAAAGACAGCGCCTACCGTTTCATCACAAACATTTTGAAGAGTCACCCCTCGATCCCTCTCTATATGGTCGAAAACCCCAACTTCGCCTCTCTGATTGTCGACAAATCGACATCTGCCGAACTGCAAAAGGAGAATGTCGCCTGGCTGGAACTCTACACCCGCCTGCGCGCCGAAGGGCACAAAAACATCCGCTACATTAAGGCAGATAACTTCTTCGGCACCGACAACGAAGGCACCGTCGACGGCATCCACCCCACCGACCTGGGCATGCAACGTATGGCCGAAAAACTCTTCAAAGAGCTGAAAGGGTTTGGGGTGAAATAAGAATATTATAATATATATTTCTATACATATTTTGTATATTAGAAAATACAATTATCTTTGTATAAAGAATATTGTAATATGGAAAATTTGTTTTCAATATTTAGACATCTGCTTTCAAGAACTGAGGTAGATTTTATAAGATATTTGTACTCTGATATAAACTGGGACAATAGGTTAATTGCAGTTTTGGGTACACGCGGTGTGGGCAAGACTACAATGTTGCTGCAGTACATAAAAAAGAATTATAATACCAATTCCGGTGAAGTACTTTATGCTTCTTTGGATAATCTTTGGTTTGCAAGTCACTCGTTATTGGACCTGGCCGGAGAATTTTACCGAAACGGAGGGAAGGCTCTGTTTTTGGATGAAGTTCATAAGTATAGAGGTTGGTCAAGGGAGATAAAAAATATTTATGATTCTTATCCGGAAATAAAAATTGTATTTACAGGTTCGTCTATGCTTGATATACATAATTCCGGAGGAGATCTTAGCCGGCGGGCCATTAAATATACTCTGCATGGACTCTCTTTCAGAGAATATCTGGATTATGAATATGGAATTAAAGTATCTGCCTTCTCACTTGAGGAAATACTTAATAACCACATTGCAATAGCGATTGATTTGAATAATAAATTCCGTCCGATTGCTCTTTTTAAAGAATTTGTAAGATTTGGATATTTCCCATTTTACAAAGAGGATAAAGAGGGTTACTATAACAGAGTTTCCGAGACAATACGCGCTATAATTGAGGCAGATATACCTGCTAACATCGACATTGAATACAGCACGATAATAAAGATTAAAAAACTATTTTCAATTATTGCCGAGAGTGTACCGTTCAAACCTAATATCAGCAAACTTGCAGAACAGGTAGAAACAACTAGGCCAAGTCTGCTGAGTTATCTTGAGGCATTAAACAAGGCGAATGCCATTTTGATCCTTGATAAAGAGGTTCAGGGTCTTAAACGATTGGTTAAGCCGGAGAAAATTTATGTTGGCAATACAAATTACGCTTATGCAATTTCCGGAGAGTCGGCAGATATTGGCAATATAAGAGAAACTTTTTTTTACTCTATGGTATCTGCCACCAACAAAATAAGCTATTCCGACAAAACGGACTTTATTGTCGATAACAAATTCAGCTTAGAAATTGGAGGCAAGGAAAATAACCAAAGGGATAAAAGTCAAAAACAAATATCCGGCCTAAGTAACGCATTTGTAGTAAAAGACAACATCGAAACCGGCCACAGCAACCAAATACCATTGTGGATGTTTGGTTTGATGTATTAAATCCAACCGTTTCATTTTTACATTCCCCGCAGTTTTTTGAGTTTCGATTTGCAAGCACCTGTAAAACAGGCAGATGTGCAATATAACGGCGAAAGAAAGTTAAACGCCCGAAAACTGGAAAATTCTTAGTTCGAACTGTGGCACGATGGCGAGGAGGTGGTCGAAGATGTCGGATTGGACGTTTTCGTAGTAGACCCAGTCTTTGATGCGGGTGAAGAAGTAGAGTTCGATTGGGATGCCGCGTTCGGTGGGTTGGAGCTGGCGCACCATGCAAGTCATGTCGTGGTTTATTTCGGGGTGGTTGTCGAGGTAGGCCTGCAGATAGGCGCGGAAGACGCCGATGTTGGTCTGGCGGCGGCCGTTGACAAGAACAGTGCTGTCAATCTCGTTTTCGGAGTTGAATTGTTCAAGTTCGGCTTGCTTGGAGTCGATGTAGGAGGTGAGGTAGCTGATTTTCCGGAAGCGTTCGAGCATCTCGGGGGTACAGAATTTTACCGTTCCAATGTCTATCGAAACATAACGCTTGACCCGCCGCCCGCCGGACTCCTGCATCCCGCGCCAGTTCTGGAACGAATCGCTCACCAGGATGTAGGGAGGAATAGTGGTAATTGTATTGTCGAAGTTGCGCACCTTAACAGAGTATAGGCTCATCTCCTCAACATTACCGTCGGCATTGTATTTTGGAACAGTTATCCAGTCGCCTTTTCGAAGCATATCATTGGCAGATAGTTGCCACCCCGCGACGAAGCCGAGGATTGTATCTTTAAATACCAAAATGAGAATTGCCATTGAGGCTCCCAGCCCGGCAAATAGAGTAGTAAAACTCTCACCGATTATGATGCTCAGAATAAGCATTGCACCGGCGAAGTAGCTCAGGACTGCAATTACCTGAAAAAATACCCGGACAGGTTTGTTGGCATAATCTTCGTGCTCGCTGTAAAGAATTGTCATCGAGTTTGTTGCAGCCTTAACCGCACGCAGAATCTGCACAACTATGAAAATGAGCACTGCCTTGTGGAAAATCATTATCCAGAAGGTAGAACGCAAAGCAATAGGGGTGCAGAGATAAAAAATTACCCCCGGAATTATATGAATCAAGTAGCGGAAAACCTTGTTTTGCACGAAGATATCGTCCCATTGGCTCTCGGTGTACTTGGCAAACCGCTCGATGAGGCGATGAATTATGTATCGCGAAATGATATCGGCAACGAAAGAGATTGCCAGCAAAAGGGCTACAGAAACAATCTCGTCGAGCCAGGAGGCAAGAAACGGCGAGAGTCCGTACTGGATAAGCATGTCGTGAATTCCGTCAACAACGCCAAACAGTGCAGATGCTTTTTCGGTAATTTCGTTCTCTATCATAAACTTAATTTTTTTGTATCTGCAAAATTAAGCTTTTAATAATTTCTTGCTAAAATTAATTTCTTACTATTTTTGACACCGAATACTTTTTACGTTTAACACCGAATACTTTTACGTTGACTTCAAATAAATATTCACTTTAAAATACGCTATTAATATACAATGGAACTTAAAGATCTTCTAAATATAGACCCCGTACTTTTGGCCCTGGGAGCCACCCTCTTTACATGGGCAATGACAGCCATGGGGGCGGCAATGGTATTCTTCTTCAAATCAATCGACAAAAGAGTCCTCAACTCAATGCTCGGCTTCGCAGCCGGAGTGATGATTGCCGCCAGCTTCTGGTCCCTCCTCAAACCGGCAATCGAAATGACCGAAGCACAAGGAGGAATAAAATGGATGCCCCCCGTTATCGGATTCTTAGCCGGAGGCGCATTCCTGCTCCTTATCGACAAAATAATGCCCCACCTTCACATGGGACTCAAAACAGAGCAGTCGGAGGGGATTAAAACCAAATGGCAGCGCAGCATTCTGCTTGTTCTTGCAATTACGATGCACAACATCCCCGAAGGACTTGCAGTAGGAGTTACCTTTGGAGCGTTGGCAAGCAACCCGAGCGTGGGAGCATTGGCTGGAGCAATTGTTCTGGCCGTAGGTATAGGTATCCAAAACTTTCCGGAGGGTGCAGCAGTCTCAATCCCGCTGCGCCGCGAGGGAATGTCGAGAATGAGAGCGTTCCAGTTCGGACAACTCTCGGGTGTCGTTGAACCGATCGCCGGGGTTATAGGAGCGTTTCTGGTGCTCTCCATCACTCCGATTCTCCCATATGCACTCTCGTTTGCAGCGGGAGCAATGATCTTCGTGGTTGTGGAAGAGCTTATTCCCGAAGCTCAAACAGGCAACGAGACCGACCTCTCTACAATTGGCGCCATGATTGGGTTTGCAGTTATGATGCTGCTCGACGTGGCACTGGGTTAATTTAAAGTCACACCGGGATAATTAAAAATTGAGTTCATCTACCTTTAAGGCCACATTTCCCCTGAGATTTGCCTTAATACGTACAGCCCCCGGAACCATGCTCACCTCTGTTACCGTCAAGTTATCGAGAGCACCGGAGAGAGAGACCCCTTGGTAAACCTCGTATTTTGCCAATTGCTTATTTGCCTCTTTTTTGGCAGATTCCAGCGCATCGCTCACATTATACGACAGATACGGAGTTATTTTTTTTAGAATAAGTCCGTGAAGCAGCCAGTTAGCCGATTTTAGCAACACACTCTTTGTTTTAATGTCGAAATCGGGTTCGACAACCTCAAGCATGTTAGTAGTTTGATTATATGCCATCTTGCCCGCAAAATAGATTCTTCCTTTGATTGAACCTGTAACATCTGCCGCAACAATAACTTTACCGTCGCTGCTGTATAGCATAAGGTCGTTAATGGTAATAGATCGCTTTCCCTCTGTAAAAGTTTTGCCTACAAGTTGCGACTTGGTAATTGAAGCCAGCCGCTCGTAGGTAACATCGGCCGCAATGTTCAGGTTAAAAGGCTGAGGAGGTCTGGTAATCTGCTTAAACATAGGGAGAGGAACGGACTCACCGGCAGCAGGTTCGGAGCCCGCAACCGATTCTACCTGAGATACAAACGCAAAAGCTAGAGTCAAAATATTGTTTTTGCTCACAAAAGGCGACACAAAAATATCTTTGGGAGTCAGCTTAATCCAGATGTTGTTTTCGGGGTTTATCTGAATAGGTTTTTGGACCATCTCCCAGGCAAGTTTAACCTGATCCTGAAGCTTTACTGCGTCGGAGAGGGCTTTATCTACACTCTTTGTTATACTCTCCTGCGAGTTCTTGAGAGCAATATCTGCGATTTTTGTAACCGGCAGCTTAACAGTTCCAATGCTCAGTTTTGGCTCTTCAATCCATTGGTAACCAATCGACTCGGTTCTTGCAAAGAGTTTCCAGTCCTTATTTATAAAGAGCGAAGTTTTGAATGAGAGCGAAATTGTTCCGGTTGCCTCATATTCGTCGGAAACAGAGAGCCCGAATTTTTCCACCTTCCAGCGATACTTTGCATTTACTTTTAGCGGAAGCCTGTAAACAATAGTGTTATTATTTATTGTAAAAGAAAAGTCCTGAACCTTCCATACCTTTACAGAGAGATCGCGTTCCATAAGAGAGTCGCCCGAGTATATAAGCCCGGTTAACTTCCGGTTAACGGATTTCTCCAGTTTTTTTACATCAATGTCGACTGTTAAAGGCAATTCCGAGAGAGCCGGAGCTATGGCAGATGGCAGATACGACTCAGCAGGCCGTTCTATATTGAGCGGTGCTCCGCAGGAGATTGCGAAAAAAGCTATAAAAGAATAACTTAATGCTCTTGAAATTATTTTTCTCATACTGAAAGATGTTGCATTATAATTTAACCAATGTAGAAATTTTCCAGCAATAATTGAACCAAATGACTACTTTTGTACATACTAATTTTTGAGATATGTTTGACTTTTTGGACAACTACACCTGGCTGTTGCCGATTATAATCTTCTGCGCAAGAATCGTAGATGTTTCACTCGGTACTCTGAGAATAATTTTTGTATCAAAAGGAGAAAAGTACAAAGCCCCTCTTATAGGATTCTTTGAGGTTTTTATTTGGATTGTGGTAATTTCACAAGTCTTTGCGAGAGCTCACTCAATGATTGCTTATATATCCTACGCTGCAGGTTACGCTACCGGTAATTTTGTGGGAATAATCATTGAGCAAAAAATCGCCTTCGGAATTATTCTTTGCAGAGCCTATACTCAAAAAGGGGGGGAGAATCTGGTTACGCTGCTTCATAAGAACGGCTACGGAGCTACTATGTTTAAAGGTGTAGGTTCTGTATCGCAAACCGACATTGTTGAGACGGTTATTGAAAGAAAATCGCTTGCAAAAATCGATAAAATACTCATGGAGTTCGATAAAGATTTATTCTATGTTACCGAAGATGTACGAACCCGTAAAAGCGGCGTATTTCCCGAAGTTGAATCTTTCTTCGAAAGAATGAGAATAGGCAAATAGTTTGTAACATTTTAGGAACTTGGCTCGTCTTTTGGATATAACAAGTTAAGTAAGATCCATTAAAAGTACACATTTATGAAAAGGTTAAGTTTTATTTTAGGATTGGTACTCCTGGTAACTACAGGTTCATTAAGAGCTCAGGGGTACAGAGAGAGAATCGGGTTACCCGGTGATAACCTGAATCTCTATGCGGTTTTGTCAATTTTTCAGGATAGTCCTACTTTAGAAGAGTTTGAGAGAAGATTAAATGATCCCGAAAAGATGATCAATAATCTTGATCTTAACGGCGATAATAAGACAGATTATATACAAGTAATCGATTATCCGGACGATGCAAGACACAACATTGTCTTAAGAGTTGCATTGAACAAAAGAGAGAATCAGGACGTAGCAGTTATAACAGTTGTTAAAGATCGTTACGACGGTGTTCTTATTCAGGTTACAGGCGACCCTCTTCTTTACGGCGACAACTATATAGTTGAGCCTAACTACTATGACGACGGCGATATTAACGTTACACCTAATCCCGGTTACAGCGGAGGAAGAGTAGATGTTGACGGCGTTTCAGTAAATATCTATTATACCAGCGGAAGAGAGATATATGGCTGGCCTATCACCAGATTCCTCTTCTCAAACTATTATGTTCCATGGAGATCGCCCTGGAGCTGGGGATACTACCCTTCATACTGGAGCCCTTGGCGTCCTTACTACTGGGATTACTACTACGGTTACCACTACAACTGGCTGAGACACTATCTGTCACACTACCGTGTATGGAATATTCACAGAGATTCACACTGGAGAGACAACTACGACAGAGTAAGATCGGCTTCAAGGACAGTGATAATTAAAAGAGACAGAGGCGACTACAAGAGAACTTACAGCCGTCCCGATATGCGATACAAAGGCGACGAGAGGTTCCGCAAAGATAATCCCCGCAACGACAGAGACCGTTTCATTCGCAACGGCAACGATAACAACAGAAGGCCCGATGTCAACCGTCCCGGCAACGACTATAACAGACGCGACTACGATAACAACCGCCGCGACTATAATAACAGAGACAACAGGGATAACAACAGAAGGCCCGATGTAAACCGCCCCGGCAATGACAATAACAGGAAACCCGAAGTTACTAAACCTGACGAAAGGAGAGGTGATGAGAACAGAGGATCAATAATAAGAAGGGAGCAACCCGGAGAACGCGAAAGGAGCAGACCCGAAGTTAAGGAGAGAGAGTCGAATAAAGGCGAAGTAAAAAGAGAAGAAACTAAGAGGTCCGACGTTAGGAGCAGCGAGAGGAGCGAAAGAAAGAGTTCCGAAGTTAGGAAGGCAGATGTTAAAAGAAGCGAAACCAAAGAGGGTTCAAGCACTCGTCGCAGCAGAGAGAGGAATAAAGACTAAATTTAATTTGGGATTTTAAAAAAGAGTAATCATATTTGCACCCAACATAAAAAAAAGAGATGAATTTTTTAACAAGCAATATGTCAATGTCGATGCCGGGATTTCCCGCAGAGGCTTGAGTTGCTTGAAAAGATAGACAACAAGGAGAGACCTCTGCATTTGCAGGGGT
>CAZOOH010000067.1:5580-9274 GCA_964581375.1 uncultured Muribaculaceae bacterium | reverse complement strand
TTCGTTGACCATTATTGCCGGAGTTTTGCCTGCAGCGGCCGCAGCGTTGAGGCCATCCACGCCTCCGAAATAGGCAATAGCAGCAGTAGCCCAAATCATTGTAATAACCGACTCGGTAATCATCGCTCCGTAAAATACCGGACGGCCGTATTTCTCGTTAGTCATACAACGCGACACAATCGGCGACTGAGTTGCGTGAAATCCCGAAATCGCCCCGCAAGAGACAACAATGAAGAGCATCGGAAACAAAATATTCGTCTCAGGTGCTGAGTGCAGATTTTTGAGTTGGCCCAAAGAAATCTCAGGTATATGAAGTTCTCCCGAAAACCCCTTATAAATCATTACACTGCTAACCATAACAGCCATTACAACAAGAAACCCTCCGAAAAATGGGTAAATTCGCCCGATTATTTGATTAACAGGCAGCAAAGTAGCTAAAATATAATATAAAAAAACTACTGCAAAGAAGATTTTCATATTCCAACCCGTAAGGTTCGCCAAAAGTCCTGCCGGACCCGTTACAAAAGATGCACCTACGGCAAAAAGGAGCAATACAGTTACAACCATCATTCCCTTCCGAACATTTGAACCCAGGTATTTTCCTACAATGTCGGGATAACTCTTTCCATCCATCCTCAGCGACAACATCCCCGAAAAATAGTCATGAGTAGCACCCATAATTACAGAACCCACAACAATCCAAATATAGGCCATCGGCCCGTACGCAGCCCCCAGAATAGCTCCAAAAATGGGTCCCAGCCCAGCAATATTAAGTAATTGAATAACATACATACGCCACGGCTTCATCTCAATATAATCAACCCCGTCGGCCAAACGCTTAACGGGTGTGACGTTAGAAGCAGAAGCACCAAAGAATCTCTCCACAAATTTACCGTAAGTAAAATAGGCAATAATCAGCAGAGCAACAGAGATAAAAAAAGTAACCATATTAAATTGAAGTTTTTAATAATTTCTTAGGTCTTAATAATTTCGTTCAAATCGGCGTCAGGCTTAACCCACTCAATCTTAACCCCCCTTCGCTCCATCCCCCTAAACCAGGTCATCTGCCTTTTGGCAAACTGATGAATAGCAACCGCAAGCCTTTGCTCCATTTCACTAAATGAAAGCTCACCCAATATATAATGAGTTACGAACTTATACTCCAGCCCGTAATAAATCAAGTCCTCAGGCGAAATACCCGAATCGAGCAATCGCTGCACCTCCTCAATCATACCTCCGTTCAATCTCTCCCTCAATCTCCTGTCAATCCTTGCATTGCGCTCCTCCCTCTCTACCAAAATTCCAAAAAATCTTGTCTTTATTTTTAAGGCAGATGAGTACCCAACCTCCATTTCGGGATTTTCCCTTTTGAAATGCTCAATCTCAATCGCCCTTACAGCCCTCTTGCAAGAATCAATATCAGAGCTGTTATGCATACTCTTCATATCGGCCAATATCTCAGATAGCTCCTCCAACGATTTGCCCCCCAGGGTGGCGCGCAGAGCGGGGTTCTCCGGAACCTCAGGCAAAGAGTACCCACCCGTTACAGCATCAATATAGAGCCCCGAACCCCCGCACAAAACAGGAAGCACCCCGCGCGCCACCACCCCCTCAAACGCCGCACGGAAATCCCTCTGATACCTGAACAGATTATATTTTTCGCCCGCTTCGGCAATATCAATCAAATGATAAGGGACCTCCCTTATGCTGCCGTCCGGCATCGTAACTCTATACTCACTCAAATCCTTACCAGTTCCGATATCCATTCCTCTGTACACTTGGCGGGAATCGGCAGATATAATCTCTCCGCCGGTTAACAGAGCCATCTGCACTGCAAATCTCGTTTTTCCGGAAGCCGTGGGACCAAGTATACAAATCAAATCTTCGTTCATTCCACAAATTTAAGCTATTTTTGCACCGTTATGCCAAAAGCTAAGAGTAAAATAGAGATAAAAAATAAACGGGCTTCGTTTGAATTCGAGTTCATCGAGAGTTTTACGGCGGGGGTCGTGCTCACGGGAACCGAAATTAAATCGATAAGAGCCGGCAAAGCTTCGCTTGCCGACTCCTACTGCTATTTCGTAGCCGGAGAGCTCTATGTCAAAAACATGCACATCGCCGACTACTGGTGGGGCAGCTTCAATAAGCACGACCCCCGCCGCGACCGCAAACTCCTGCTCAACAAACGCGAACTCACCAGACTCTTCAGAGGTTCCCGGGAGAAGGGGCTCACCATTGTAGCTACCCGTCTCTTTATTGCCGAAAACGGTTTTGCAAAGCTAAACATAGCACTCGCAAAAGGGAAACGAGAATACGACAAACGTCATACAATCAAAGAGAACGACCTTCGTCGCGAATCGGACAGAGGCTTCCGCGAATAATTACTTTTCAACGACTATCCTATCAATTTTTTACATAACTTTACTATTGTATTGTTATCAGGTAATTATAAAAAATTGATGTATGAAAAAAAGTGTATTAACCGGGCTTTTAGTTTCTGCAATCACACTTTGTTGTGCAGATCTTCTTTTAAGCGGATGCACCGGAAATCTGCAAACCGATTCCGATAATCAATGGATCAAACTTGGAGCGAACAGCTCTTCTTCCCTAAAGGGCAATATTACTTCGCTTACTACCGATCCCTCAGGAAATATCTATGTTGCGGGAGAGTTGTATGTCGACGGGGTAAGCACATATATTGCAAAACTGAACATCGCTACATCGGCATGGAGTGCCATAGGGCCATCAAGTACAACCGAATTTAACCGCGGAGTAAGGGATCCTGTAGTTTCCGATAATACCGGAAATATTTATGCTCATGGAATGGACGAAGGATTGGGAGTAAATTTTCATTATGTGGCAAAATTAAATCAGAGCAATAATACATGGAGTATTCTCGGAAATAATGCACACCCATCTTTTAATAACGGATTGTACTCGATAATTACTGATGTTTCGGGTCACGTGTATGTTTCGGGCTGTTACATAGAACTTCCCGGAGTTCAATTCATAAAAAATTATCACGCCAAATTTTCAGAAAACACCTGGTTCGAGATGGAGGGAGAATTTAAACCGGAAAAAATGGTTATGGATGTTTACGGAGGCCTGTATGCATCCGGAGGATTCAATCACACCTTTGGATCGGGGCTTTGTGTAGCTAAATGGGCAATTACCAAATGGGAAGAGGTAGGCGGCGATTACAGCTCCCTTTTTAATTCAGGATGGATAAACAGTATGGCCTTCGATAATGGAGGAAACCTTTATGTTGCAGGACAATTCATGTCCAAAACAGCCGAAATCAGCACTTTGTATAAATGGACCAAAACCACAAACACGTGGACAAAAATTAATGACGATAAGTTCTTTGAAATTTATTCCATTATTTTTGATAATTCCAATAATCTGCTCGCATGCGGGGAACAATATCAGAGCTCTTCAACCAACAACGTATACAAATTAAAATATAACGGGTGGGAAAACTTCGGGAGTTTAAATGCTAAGGGCACCATAAATGTTTTATTCAAAAGCTATTCCGGAAATATTTATGCAGCCGGCAACTTTAAAAATTCAAACAATAACTTGTACGTTGCAAAAATTGAATAGCCACTACTTGTGGAATATTTACTACAATCACTGTTTTAAAATCCTTTCTTAATCCTTACTTAATCCTTACCAAATCCTTTCTTAATCCTTA
>CAZOOH010000067.1:0-5480 GCA_964581375.1 uncultured Muribaculaceae bacterium | reverse complement strand
CTTAATCCTTACCAAATCCTTTCTTAATCCTTATCAAATCCTTTCTTAATCCTTACGAAAGCAGTAAAGCCTTAGGGAACAAGATGTTATTCTCGAGATGCACATGAATATGCAAATCATCTTCAAACTGTTCCAGCAGCTTGAAAGTCAACGAATAGGTGTTGCAGGCATCAGCCGGCAGAAGATAACCCTTGGTTATTTCATTTATCGTATCCATCGCTCTACCTGCTGATTCATGTTCTCCGCTCATTCGCTCAATTTCAGAAGCAATAATTGGAAAATCGGCAGAGTTACCGGCAATAACCCTTTTTATGGCAGGGAAGAGAACCTCCTCCTCCTTTTTCAAATGGGGTTCTAACTCATCTGCAACCTGTTTAAAAAGCGCGGCAACTTCGAGGAGTTCCGGATGGTGAACACTATGAACATCGGCAATTTTTTTGGTGTAAAAAAGCAGATCGGGTATAGCGTTTTTTACAAACCTGTGATGGGTATTTATTATATAATCGGCAAGAAAAGTCAGATCCCACTCTTTAAAGTTCAGAGATGGAGCCGAAGGCATCTGCCCGAGAGCCTCCAACCCTGAGAGTATCTCATTCAAGTCCCGGCCACCTTCAAGGCAAGCACTTTCAAGACTCTTCTTACCTCCGCAGCAAAAATCAAGGCCTGCATGCTTAAAAATAGAAGCAGCCCTAAAGTCATTAGTCACTATCTCTCCCAGAGACATTTGACTATAATTTTCTTTTTCCATTTCAGAAGTAATTTTCAAGATTATGCCGCAAAAGTAGAAATAATTTAATAAAAGACAAAAAGGTCTTTTAATAATTTTATATATTTGTAAAAAATAGTGCAGATATGTTCAGCAAAGAGACCGAATACGCAATGCGAAGCCTTGTATATATAAGGAAACAAAATATTTGCGAAAAAAATCCCGGAGTAGTAGAAATTGCAAAGGAGATCGATGCTCCACCCTTTTTCACGGGCAAAATTTTGCAAAACCTTGTAAGAAGAGGGCTACTTGCCTCAAAAAAAGGGAAAGGGGGCGGATTTTTTTTCCCGGAGGGTAAATCAAATCTATTGCTAAAAGATCTGATTGAGGTCACCGAGGGTAACCACATTTTTACCGCATGCGGGTTTGGTCAAAAAAGCTGCGACTGTGCAAACCCCTGCCCACTTCACGAAAAGTACTCAAAAATAAGAGACTCTCTGAACAAACTTGTTTCAACAGAGACTATCGACTCGCTAACCGTGAAATCTCCTCAGGAGTTATAATCTGCTTAAAAAAGTATTGACTACTTCTTCGCCTTTGGCTGAGCCGCTTTTTCAGGCGCTTCGGCAATCGCCGGTTTACCCTTTTTAATGCTGTACCATAAGAGACCGGCCCCTGCAAGAATAAACGGAATACTCAGCCACTGTCCCATGTTTAAAGACATTCCCTGTTCAAAAGCTACTTGCGGCTCCTTCACAAATTCAATCAAGAATCTCGTTGCAAACAACACTATGAGAAAGATTGAGAATAGCATACCCCTCTTCAATTTAGGCAGATATTTTTTGTACATCCACAGCAGCAGGAAGAATAGCGCCAGATAAGAGAATGCCTCATAAAGCTGAGTCGGATGTTTGGCAAGAGTTTCTCCTCTTAAAGTAAAGATAAATCCCCAAGGCAGATCGGTTGGGTTCCCGTAGATTTCCGAGTTCATCAGATTTCCCAGACGAATCAATGCACCTGCCAGAGCTGTAGCAATACCTATCCTGTCCATCAGCCACAGAAAATCAAAATTGAATTTTTTTCCGTATTTTCTAACGAAGAAAATAAGAGCTAAAACGATTGCAATAGCCCCTCCGTGGCTGGCGAGCCCTCCGTGCCAGGTCATAAGGATTTCCCAAGGATGTGCCAGATAGTAGGCAGGTTCGTAGAAGAAGCAGTGCCCCAGGCGAGCCCCCACCAATGCCGATATGAGCAGTGTGTAAAGCAGTACATCAAGAATTTGCAAAGGCATCTTCTCTCTTTTGAAGAACCAGGTAAAAATATAGTACCCGATTATAAATCCCGAAATAAAGAGAATACTGTAATATCTTAATTGCACAGGACCTATCGAAAAAATAACAGGATCCGGATGCCAGGTAATCGCCAAAAAATTTATCATTTGTAACTACTTTAAATTTAATACTCTATTTTAAAAATATATATAAATCCTCAGGTTAGGTTGCAGAAGAGAGTTGCAGAATACCGCAACATAGACTATCTGCTTAACCGCACGAAAACACTGAGAGGCAACGCTTTTCCAAATTTATCTTTGAGTGCAAGTTCTCCATACTTTATATCGTAGGCAGAATTTGCATTACCCGCCTCTCCTCTCTTGCCGCCATCAACATTGAGCAACCCGAATGCACTCCTGACCGCCGTCTCTGCCAATACAGCCGAGTAGCCGTTAGAGTACAAATTGAGTACCATAAAACTCTTCTCAGGTTCGAGAATAGCTTTGCATCCCTTTAATAAATCGAACAAAAGTTCATCCAGCTTCCACTTTTCACCTTCGGGCCCGTGACCATAAGCAGGCGGATCCAAAATAAGCCCGTTGTACCTGTTTCCACGTTTTACCTCTCTCTTTACAAACTTGAGTGCATCCTCAATAACCCATCGAATATTGTCGAGATCGCTCAGCTCCATATTGTCGCGAGCCCATGTAACCACCTGTTTAACTGAATCAAGATGAGTGACTTGCGCCCCGGCGGCCCGTGCGGCCAACGAGGCTGCACCGGTATATGCAAATAGATTCAATACTTTGGGTTCCGGTACGCCCTCCTTTTTAATCCTCGTTACCTCAGAAAAAATATAATTCCAATTTGGTGCTTGCTCGGGAAAAACCCCCACATGTTTAAAAGATGTAAGCCCCATTCTCAAAGTGAATTTAGGCTTCCCGTAATCGATCATCCACCGTTCAGGCATTTTTTTAAGCAGATTCCAAGTACCGGCATCCTCCTTCCCCGATTTGCCGAAACCTGCTCCTTGGGTAAATTTTGTATGAGCCAGATTGTTCCACTCTCTCTCAGACATAGACCTCTCCCACAGAGCTTTGGGTTCGGGACGAATCAAAATATATTTGCCGAAGCGTTCAAGCTTCTCAAAATCACCGGAATCCAGCAACTCATAATCGGCCCATTTTTCGGGATATTCAAGCAACATAATTATTGGCTTTAAGTCATATTAATTGGCCTCGAAGGTAACTATTTTTCTAATAATATTTCTAACTTTGCGCCATCGTCAAAAGCAGATTAATTCAAACACATACCATTATGCAAAGTATTGACACTTACAATTTCACCGGCAAAAGAGCCATTGTAAGAGTGGATTTTAACGTTCCGCTCGATGAAAATTTCAAA
This sequence comes from uncultured Muribaculaceae bacterium, assembly GCA_964581375.1. Taxonomy (GTDB): domain Bacteria; phylum Bacteroidota; class Bacteroidia; order Bacteroidales; family UBA932; genus JAFIHK01. Next base: position 2,099 of record CAZOOH010000067.1, on the reverse strand, counting down.
ATCACCGATGATACCCGAATCAGAGCGGCAATTCCCACTTTGAAAAAGGTACTTGCAGGCGGAGGATCTCTTATTGTTATGTCGCACCTTGGCCGTCCGAAGGGCCCTACAGGCAAATACTCACTAAAACACATTATCGGAGCAGTTGAAGAGAAATTAGGCGTTCCGGTTAAATTCGCCCCCGATTGTATGGGAGTTGAGGCCGAAGAACTTTCAAAAGGTTTAAAACCGGGCGAAGTACTTCTTCTCGAAAATCTCCGTTTCTACGAAGAGGAGGAAGGAAAACCACGTGGTTTGGCAGATGATGCTTCCGAAGAGGAGAAGAAAGCGGCAAAAGCAGTCACCAAAGAGAAACAGAAAGAGTTTACCAAAAAACTTGCCTCTTACGCCGACTGTTACATAAATGATGCATTCGGTACAGCACACCGTGCTCACGCATCTACCGCTCTTATTGCCAAATACTTCCCCGAAGACAAAATGTTCGGATACGTTATGGAGGGCGAAATCAAAGCCATCGACAAAGTACTTAACTCACCTGCCCGCCCGCTTACTGCAATCCTTGGCGGAGCAAAAGTCTCTTCAAAAATCGCAATTATTGAAAAACTATTCGGCGTTGTCGATAATATGATTATTGGCGGCGGTATGGTTTATACCTTTAAAAAAGCACAAGGCGGTACAATCGGAACATCTCTTTGCGAAGACGATCAACTCGAACTTGCACTTTCAATTATTGAAAAGGCAAAAGAGAAAGGTGTTAAGCTCTTCTTTGCCGACGAAGTTATTGCTGCCGACGACTTCAACAACGAAGCAAAACAGATTATCTGCAATAGCAACGAAATTCCTGACGGTTACATGGGAATGGACTCTAGTCCTGCACAAATCAAAGTTTGGGAAGACGTGCTCATGGCCTCAAAATCAATCCTTTGGAACGGCCCTGTAGGTGTTTTCGAAATGCCTAATTTTGCACACGGAACCAACACAATTGCAAAAATTCTTGCAAAAGCAACCGAAAACGGAGCATTTACACTTGTGGGCGGCGGCGATTCAGTTGCAGCTGTTACTCAAATGGGTTTTGCCGACAAAGTTAGTTACGTATCGACCGGCGGCGGCGCCATGCTCGAGTACCTCGAAGGAATCGAACTCCCCGGCATCAAAGCAATCCGCGAATAAAAAAAAATGTGCCACACAGTGTGGCACATTTTTTTAATACCCTAATCAGCTGCGTATTGCAAATGGTTCGCAACACACTAATTTGCAACTGATCAAATTACTCCTGAACTCAGGCGTTTAAACGGTCATGATCTCCTTCTCCTTAACAACAAGGATTTCGTCTACACGCTTGTTGTAATGTTCGGTCTCTTTTTGAGCAAGAGTTTCGCCATCTTTCACAACATCTTCCGGAAGGCCATCTTTCTGATACTTCTTCAAAAGTTCAACTGCATCGCGACGGGCATTACGAACACTTATCTTTGCATTCTCGCCGGCAGCCTTTACTTTTTTCACGAGCTCTTTACGACGCTCCTCAGTCAAAGGCGGAACATTTATACGAATATGTTCACCATTGTTTTGAGGAGTAAAACCTAAGTTTGCAGCCATAATAGCCCTCTCGATAGGAGCAATCATATTCTTCTCCCAAGGTTGAATAAGCATTGTCTTTGCATCGGGAGTGGTAATACTTGCAACTTGCGGAACCGGAGTGGGATTACCGTAATAATCTACCATTACATTGTTGAAAACAGATGTGTTGGCTTTTCCTACTCTGTAAGTAATTAATTCTTCTTCGAGGTGATGAATAGCTTTATGCATCTTCTCCTTAGCAGCTTCAAGGACCTCTTTTTGTTTACTGATATCCATATTTTTAAATGTTTTATACTCTTTTTAAATAATTTAGCGCGAAATAACAGTGCCTATATTCTCCCCGTCAATTACCCTCTTCAGATTCCCTTCGCCGTTCATATCAAATACAACAATAGGAACAGAGTTCTCCCTGCACAAAGCAAATGCAGTAGCATCCATAACCTTCAGGTCTTTTGCCAAAGCCTCGTCAAATGAGAGGGTATTGTATTTTTTGGCAGATGGATTTTTTTCGGGATCACAAT
>CAZOOH010000066.1:0-9300 GCA_964581375.1 uncultured Muribaculaceae bacterium | reverse complement strand
GGCAGTATATGCATCAATGAGCGGAAGCGGGTCTGCGGTTTTCGGAATTTTCAAAAGCTGACAGAAATGTAAAAAGGTTAACTCCCCGCTACTGAAGTTAACCTTTTTGTGTACTAAAACCCAAACCTACATCAAATAGATGCATAAGAATCACAAAATGCTGCATAGGGATTTAAATATTTTTAGATTTTTTTAAAATATTTAGTGGCAATCGAGCTGCCAAATATCCTATAAGAGTAACTCCTATTACGGAAAACGCTATATCTGAACACTTTAGGACAACGGGGTATGAGTCGACAATAAAACTGCCGGGCATAGCAACAATCCCAAAATATTTTTGCAAAAGGGTAATTATTATGCCGAGCAGGGCGCCTGCTGCAATTCCGAACAAGGAAATCAGCCAACCTTCGAACAGAAAAATTTTTTTAATTGCCTTTTCATCGGCACCCATACTTTCAAAAGTTACAATGTCTTCTCTTTTCTCAAGGATTAACATCGATAAACTGCCGTAAATATTAAAAGATATTATGGTTAAAATAAAAATCAGAATTATGAATATTGAGAGTTTTTCTGATTTCATCATTTTGTAAATAGTCTCTTTTTGTTGGAATCTGTTTTTTACTAAGTATTTACTACCCAAACTCTTTGAGATCTCTTTTTGAAACGACTCCTCGTCGGTGCCTTTATTAAGTTGAATTTCAATTGAAGTGACCTCATTATTGTAATCAAGTAACCTTCGGACCACGGTTATGGGTAAAAAAACATATTTCTTGTCAATACCCATTTCAATTGAAAAAATGCCGGCAGGAAAGACTTTTTCACTATTTAACGAGGCGGCAGGGTTGATTAAAGAAATTTCGCTTTTACCGGATGGAAAATACATATAAAGCGGGTCAATAAAATGAATATTCATGCCCAATTTTGACGCAATTCCTCTTCCGACTACCGCTTGTTCCAATTCGCCATGGTAGAGCGAAAATTCACCATCAATAATAAATTTGTTAAAATTTGAATTTTTAAGAAAAGAGGAGTCTACACCTTTTACAGTTGCAATAGCTTCTTCGTCTCTATATCGGAGAAATACGTTCTCTTCGATTACTTCGGAAAAGGTGAAGACATTTGGTGAAATTCGTATTTTGTTGAAGATTTCGCTGTCGGCAGCAAAAGTTTTTCCCGATGCCGGTAAAATTAAAAGATCGGGTTCGTATGAGTTGTACAGTGATTTTATTAAGCCTTCAAAACCATTATAAACCGAAAGTACGATTATTAGAGACATTGTTCCCAAAGCAACTCCTGTCGCACTGATCAATGAGATGATATTGATTACATTGTGAGACTTCTTTGCAAATAGATACCTTGCTGCGATAAATAATGGCAGATTCAAAATTTTCTATTGTTTAAGTAGTTTATCGATTTTTTCTACATAGTCGAGAGAATCATCAATAAAGAACGTCAACTCTGGTACAATACGGAGTTGTTTTGAGACAATCCGGCCTAATTCTCCTCTTAAAGATTTAGAAGATTCCACGATAATCTGCAAAACCTCCTTCGCTTTTGCTGAAGGGAAAATGCTGAGATATACTTTTGCCACTGATAAATCGGGACTAACTTTTACTGCAGTAACTGAGACCAAAGCTCCTTTAAATGAGGCCATCCCTCTTTGTCTGAGTATTTCGGCCAAATCCTTTTGGATTTGCCGGCCAACTTTGTGCTGTCGTGTGCTTTCCTCTTCCATATCAGACTATTTTTATGATAAAATAATTTTTCTTTCCCTTCTGAACAAGTATATATCTGCCATTTAAAAGATTCTCGGCAGATACCGTTGAATCAACGTTTTCCCACTTGTCTTTGTTTATACTTAGGCCCGATGCCTGAATCATTTTACGACACTCGCCTTTCGATGGGAAAATTGCTGTTTTAACAGCCAGAAGTTCAATTATGTTTTCGGGAAGATCGGCCGATTTAATCTCAAATTGCGGAACTCCCTCAAATACAGAGAGAAATGTTGCTTCGTCAATTTGTTTGAGAGCATCGGATGTGGACTGGCCGAATAATATCTGCGATGCATTTACTGCTTTATCATATTCCGATTCGCCGTGAACCATAATTGTAACCTCTTTTGCAAGAAGTTTTTGTAAGGTTCTCATATGTGGAGCCTCTTTATGTTCCGATATTGAACTCTCAATAGTTTCCCGACTAAGCATCGTGAAAATTTTGATATATTTTTCCGCATCTTCATCACTAACATTCAACCAAAACTGGTAAAAAGTGTAAGGTGTTGTATATTTTGAATCAAGCCAAATATTACCTTGTTCTGTTTTTCCGAATTTACCGCCGTCTGCTTTAGTTATCAACGGGCAGGTTAAGGCAAACGCCTCTCCATTGGCTTTTCTCCTGATAAGCTCTGTGCCGGTGGTAATATTGCCCCACTGATCGCTGCCGCCCATCTGCAATTTGCAATTATGGTTTTCAAAAAGATATAAAAAATCGTATCCCTGAACTAACTGATAAGTAAATTCAGTGAAAGACATTCCCTCTCTGTCGTCGCCGGTAATTCTCTTTTTAACCGAATCTTTACTCATCATATAGTTAACAGTAATATGTTTTCCGATATCTCTGATGAAAGCAAGGAAGGTATACTCTTTCATCCAATCATAGTTGTTTACAAGGATGGCTGCATTAGGAGCGTCGGAATCAAAATCGAGGAATTTTGAGAGTTGGTCCTTTATTGCTTGCTGATTATGTCTAAGAGTTGTCTCATCTAAAAGATTTCTCTCGGACGATTTCATCGAAGGGTCTCCAATCATACCTGTTGCGCCACCAACTAGTGCTATAGGTTTATGGCCGCATGCCTGTAGATGTCTTAACATCATTATACTTACAAGGTGACCTATATGCAGAGAATCGGCAGTAGGGTCTATTCCCACATAGGCAGATGTCAGTTCTTTCAATAGTTGTTCTTCGGTTCCCGGCATTACATTGTGGATCATTCCCCTCCAGGTAAGTTCTTTTACGAAGTTGCTCATTATCTAAAAATTTGCGACAAAAGTAAGGTTTTTTTCTCTATTTTTGCCTTATAACATAAGTCAAATGAAAAGAGGAAAAATTCTGATTATACAGCTGTCGCTGCTGTTTATTATATCTTTTAACCCAAATTTACAAGCATTCGAGAGTGACTCATTGAGGCCAAAAATTGCACTTATTCATGATGCTCAAAATATAAAAGCTCTTCCCTCGGGACAGTTTAGTGAAAAATATGAGATATATTTTAAACAACCCATAGATCATAAGAATCCTTCGTTTGGTAATTTTAATCAAAGAGTATATGTGATGCATCTGGGATTTGACAAACCTACAGTTTTTGTTGCTGAGGGTTATGGAGCAGGATATGCTGTTAATCCACGTTACAGAGAGGAGTTATCGAGGATACTCGATGCAAATGTAATTTTTGTGGAACACAGATATTTTCTTGAATCCACTCCTGCAATTAAAGATTGGAAGTTCCTTACAGCTGAGAATGAAGCAAATGATTTACATCGGGTAAGAGAGGCGTTTAAAAATATTTATAAAGGTAAATGGATTGTTACCGGAATAAGTAAAGGGGGGGAAAATGCAATTATTTATACTGCTTATTTTCCGGCAGATATGGATGTTACGGTTCCTTATGTTGCACCCGTTTGCAAAAGCATTGAGGATGGCAGGCATGAACCATTTATTTCAAATTTTGCAGGTACCCCTGAGGATAGAAAAATAATTCTTGACTTTCAAAAAGAGCTTTTAACCAGAAGAAGCGAATTAACTCCAAAATTTGATTCACTTTGTAAAGCCGGTAAGTATGAGTTTAAGTTGCCAAAAGAACAAATTTACGATTATGCTGTATTGGAGTTCTCATTTGCATTTTGGCAATGGGGAAGCAGAACCTCAACAATTCCCGTAAAAGGATCATCTGCCGATAAGGTTTTTAAATATTGGGTAAGTATAAGTGGACCGGAATATTTTGTGAAAGAGTCTCCGACTACTCCCTTTTTCATTCAAGCTGCCAAAGAGTTAGGGTATTACGGATATGATACAAAACCGTTTAGAGGCTTGTTGAAAATTAAGACAGCTCACAATTATGTGAAAAAATTGTTTTTACCGGATAACACAAAAATTAAATTTGATAAGTCATTATATAAAAAGATTACTAGTTTTTTAAAAAAGACCGATAATAAAATAATGTTTATTTACGGAGAGTTTGACCCATGGTCTTCTGTAAAAGCCGGTGAACAAAATCACAGAAATATTGTTTTCTTTATCGAACCTAATGGCAGCCACAGAACCCGTATTTCGACACTTCCTGCCGAAATGAGAGAAGAGGCACAAAGCATACTTAAGAGGTGGCTTTCTGAATAATAATTTTATGTTAGAATTTAAAAAAATTAGTTTGACCGATAAATCTTGGGTCGACGAATTGTTAAAGTTTTCCGATTTCAGGGGGGCTGAGTATAACTTCACAAACCTGTTCATTTGGGAACCTGTATTTGAATCAAAAATTTGTCGCTTTAAAGATTTTTTGCTTCTTACTTCTGGTACAGGAGAGAATACCAGATATCTTTTTCCTGCAGGAAAGGGTGATTACAAAGAGGTGCTTTCTGTTCTTGCCGAGGATGCAAAGCTTAAAAGAGTCCCTTTTATAATAATAGGGATTCCCCCGGAAATGGTAGAAACGGTAAAATCTATTTTCCCTGAAAATATTGGAGTTGATCCTGTACGCGACAGTTTCGACTATGTTTATGAAAGTGAAAAGCTTATAACGTTATCCGGCAAGAAACTCCAACCAAAAAGAAATCATCTTGCCCGATTTACAGAGCTTCTAAATTGGAGCTATGAAGTTATTGACGAAAAGAATTTGGAAGAGTGTGTTCAATTTACAGAAGGTTGGTGTATTGAAGTAGGTGGTTGCGAGGGGAATAAATCCTTATCAAGCGAGTTGTGTGCTGTTGGAAGAGCGTTAACTCATTTTTTTGAATTAAAGCTTTCGGGTGGTTTAATAAGGCTAGACGGAAGAGTTGTGGCTTACTCGATTGGAGAAAAATTAAACAGCGACACATTAATTATTCATATTGAAAAAGCATCTGCCTCAATAAGAGGAGCATATCAGGCTATTAATAGAGAGTTCGCACAAAGAAACGCTGCCGGTTTAAAATATATTAACAGGGAAGATGACGCAGGTGATCTCGGTTTGAGACAGGCGAAAACCTCTTATTATCCTGCCTTTATGCAGGAAAAATACATTGCGAAAATATTTTAATTATATTTGTGTCCTTAAAATTTAAGAAGAGTTGGAACCTCCCAGTTGCGTTATAGATGATTATGTCTCCAGATGGATCACTCTGATCCTTGTTCTTCTTTTTTACACTACGTTTTCAAGTGGTAAGATTAAGTTTTTGCTTGTCAAAAACGAGGCTGAATTTCCGTTCGGCATTCTTGAAATTTTTCTGTTACTATTGCGAATTGCGTTTATTGCATTAATCGTTTCATTTGTTTTTAGTTTGGAACAAGCAAATGTCGGTATATGGGTAATTTCTGCAGTTTCGGTTGTTTTAAGTGTATTATCTCTGTATATGTTTGGTAATTTTTTCCCTGAACTGCTTGTGAAGCATCTGCCTGTGACTTCAGAAATTTTCTCAAACTTTACTCTGTTTGTGATGTCTCCTTTCAAAAAACCATACTCAAGGCTGATGAAAAAATATGATTACGAGATTGATCAAAACAGCAGCGAGTCTGAAGAACAAGTTATTCAAGAGATTAATGAGCCTGAACAGAAAGAGCTTATAAAGGGTATTATTGAATTCTCGGCGACTCAGGTTTGTGAGATTATGACAAAAAGGGAAAGTATTGTTGGAATTGAATTTAACTGTACCTCACAAGAGGCTTTAAATAAGGCTGTTGAATCGGGCTTTTCGCGAATTCCTGTTTTTAAGGATTCTTTTGATGAAATTGTAGGATTTCTGTATATAAAAGATATGCTGGGATTTTTAAATGGAACTATTTCAGATTTTGACTGGCATGGTCTGGTTCGTGGTGCTCATTTTACTCAGTGTACAAAACCTATAATTGAATTACTGGATGAGTTGAGAGAGAATAAAATTCATTTGGCAATTGTTCTTGATGAGAATGAGTTATGTGTGGGATTAGTAACGATGGAAGATATTATTGAGGAAATTGTCGGTGAGATTTCCGACGAAACGGACAACAATTTATAATATGGGACTTTATTTCACAAAAGATTTAGATGAAAATGCTTTTCTGGCTGTTTGGGAAATAAATGAGTCGGAGAATGACCTGATTGAATTATGCTCTTTACCAAATGCCGAGAAAGAGGAGTTGTTAATTACTAAAAGTGAACCTAGAAGGAAGGAGCGTTTGGCTGTAAGAGCTCTTTTAAATGAAATTTTTGACGATAAGGTATATTTAGGTCACCACGATAACGGAAAGCCTTTTTTGCAGAACAGTATTGTTGAAGTAAGCATTTCGCATACAAACAGATTTGCTGTTGTATTGACGCATCCTGAACTGAACGTAGGAGTTGATATAGAGTCTTTAGAGCGCAATTTTTCGGCAGTAGAAAAGAGAGCTCTCTCCACAAAAGAGATTGAAGATTTATCGGATAAAAACAGAAACACTCACCTTGCCGTATACTGGAGTGCAAAGGAGGCAATCTTTAAGAGGATGTCTTTATCTAATGTGAACTTTGCTCAACAAATAGAGATTAAGAGATTTACGTTGAAAGATAAAGGTGATATAGAGGCTGCTTTCAGATTTACCGATAAACAAAAAGAGTCCGTATTTGAATTAAAATACGAACTCTTCGATAATCATGTTATGGTATGGGTTGTAGGTTGAATTATCTGTTTAACCTATCAATTGCTTAGAGTGGTTTTTTGTGTCGACCTTTTCGATAATATTGGTAATTACTCCATTTTCATCGATTACGAAGGTTTTTCTTAAAATCCCCATAAAAGTCCTTCCCATAAACTTTTTCTCCCCCCATGAATTATATGCTTGAAGAATAGTTGTGTCGGGATCTGATATTAAATCAAACGGCAGATTAAATTTCTCAGCAAATCCTTTGTGGGATTTTTCGTTGTCCTTGCTTACTCCTATAATCTTATAGCCCAGTGAGAGAAATCTCTCATAATTGTCACGAAGATCGCATGCTTCGGCGGTACAACCAGGGGTGTTATCTTTTGGATAAAAGTACAATACAAGTTTCTTTCCTTTGAAAGTTGACAGAGAAATAAGTTCTCCATTTTGATTTTTACCCGAAAAATCGGGCGCAATATCTCCAATTTTTATCATGGTTTGAGTTTTTTGTTTTACATCATTCCACCCATTCCGCCCATTGCTGCAGGGTTCATTCCGGCAGGATTCTCTTCTTTTTTGTCGGCAAGAACACATTCTGTTGTAAGGAACATTCCGGCAACTGAAGCAGCATTTTCAAGAGCAACGCGGGTAACCTTTGTAGGATCTATAACACCTGATTTAAAAAGATGTTCATATTTATCGGTTCTTGCGTTGTACCCGAAATCTGCCTTACCCTCTTTTACCTTTTGAACAACGATACTTCCTTCAACTCCGGCATTTTCTACTATCATTCTCAATGGCTCTTCGATGGCGCGTGCAACAATTGCTATACCTGTTGTTTCGTCCTCGTTGTCGCCTTTGAGATCTTTCAGAACTTCAATAGCGCGTATGTATGCAACTCCGCCTCCGGGTACGATTCCCTCTTCAACAGCGGCACGGGTAGCACTTAATGCATCGTCAACGCGGTCTTTCTTTTCCTTCATTTCCATTTCGGTAGCTGCTCCAACATATAATACAGCAACACCTCCTGCAAGTTTAGCAAGTCTCTCCTGAAGTTTTTCGCGATCATAATCACTGGTAGTGACTTCCATCTGTTTGCGAATTTGAGCTACTCTTTTGTCAATATCAGCTTTATCGCCTGCACCGTTCACAATTGTGGTGTTTTCTTTGTCGATAGTAACTTTTTCGGCTTTTCCGAGCATTTCCAAAGTTGCTGCATCCAGAGTCAATCCCTTTTCTTCTGAGATAACCACGCCTCCGGTCAATACAGCGATATCTTCCAACATCTCTTTTCTGCGATCGCCAAAACCCGGAGCTTTTACTGCTGCAATTTTTAATGTACCGCGAAGTCTGTTTACAACCAAGGTTGCAAGAGCTTCACCATCAACGTCTTCGGCAATGATTAGTAGCGATCTGCCACCTTGTGCAACGGGTTCAAGAACCGGCATAAGATCTTTCATAGAAGAGATCTTTTTATCGGTAATGAGAATAAGTGGCTGCTCCAGTACTGCCTCCATTTTCTCAGGATTTGTCATAAAATAGGCCGAAAGATATCCCCTGTCAAATTGCATTCCCTCTACGACTTTAACCTCTGTTTCGGTTCCTTTAGCCTCTTCTACAGTGATTACTCCCTCTTTTTTAACTTTACTCATTGCTTCGGCAATAAGTTTGCCGATGTTTGAATCATTATTTGCCGATATTGATGCTACTTGTTCAATTTTAGTAATATCGTCGCCAACCGAAACACTTTGAGATTTAAGGCTTTTAACAACCTCTTCCACCGCTTTCTCTATTCCTCTTTTCAAGTCCATCGGATTAGCTCCGGCAGTGACGTTTTTAAGACCCACATTGATTATTGATTGTGCGAGAACAGTTGCAGTTGTTGTGCCGTCACCTGCCTGATCGGCTGTTTTTGAGGCAACCTCTTTAACCATTTGTGCCCCCATATTAGCAAAACGATCTTCAAGCTCGACCTCTTTTGCGACAGAAACTCCATCTTTTGTTATTTGAGGAGAACCATATTTTTTATCGATAACGACATTTCTTCCTTTTGGCCCCAATGTAACTTTAACTGCATTTGCCAAAGCATCAACACCCTCTTTCATGAGGTTTCTTGCTTCGATATTGAATTTTATCTCTTTTGCCATATTACTCGTATTTTTTTTGAATTGATATTTTAAAATTGTTTAAAGAACGGCCAGTACATCAGATTGGCGCATAATAAGGTAATCTTTGCCGTCAACTGTAATTTCTGTTCCGGCATATTTACCGTATAAAATGCTGTCACCGGCTTTAAGTTCCATAGGTTCGTCTTTTTTCCCGTTTCCTACAGCAACTACTTTACCGGCTTGTGGTTTCTCTTTTGCTGTGTCAGGAATATACAATCCGCTTGCTGTTTTTGTTTCGGCCTCTTTTGGCTCGACTAAAACTCTGTCTGCTAATGGTTTGATGTTC
>CAZOOH010000065.1:4092-9303 GCA_964581375.1 uncultured Muribaculaceae bacterium | reverse complement strand
TTTTGGAATAATTCCCGGCAGGTTCAATATACGAGATATTGGAAATCTTCACGAACTTAGAAGAGAAATTATTGATTTTCACATAAATCGAATCAAAATATTCATATACTTTCTCCTCATTTCTTTCCAACTTCAGGGCTTGAGATTCCCTGTTTTCAAAAATTCTTTCCAACGAGAGTTTGAGTCTTTCGGGATTTACCGGTTTTAGCAGATAATCCAGTGCGTTTATTTCAAAAGCACGAATTGCAAATTCATCATAAGCAGTAACAAAAATGATTTTTGCCGATTTATTGATTTTATCGAGTAAATCGAATCCGGTTTCACCTTTAAGCTGAATATCAAGAAATATAAGTCCGGGATTGAAGTTCTCTGCCAGTTCACTTGCCTGAGCACACGATGAGGCTTCTCCTACGATGTTTATATATGGATAAGACTCCAGTAATTTGCGCATATTGGAACGAGCGAGCCTCTCGTCATCTACTATTATTGCTTTAACAGGATTCATTGTCGGTGAATTTTGAATATCTGCACTTTTGCAATTACCCATCCATCCTCTTCATATAGAGAGAAAGCACATTGATTATCATAATATAATGATAATCTGCTCTTTAAATTTTCAATTCCACTTCCGGTACCTTTATTACTCAAATTTGTATCTCCATCATTTTGAACAAGATGTCCGGTATTGGCAACCGATATAGTTAGTACATCTTTTTCAAAAATAACCTCTATTTTAATTTTCAAAATTTGATTTTGCCACACAGATCCGTATTTAACTGCGTTTTCTGTAAGCAGATGAATTATAAAAGAAGGGATCGAGATTTCTCTGGCGCTATTATCGACGAAAATTTCAAACATAAAATCCTCTTCAAATCGAATTTTTTGAATCTCCAGATATTTTTGCACCGACTCTATCTCCTTCTCCACAGATATTGTCTGAACCTGTTTGTTAAGAGTATAGCGGTAATATTCCGACATATCAACCACAAGTTTTTTTGCTTTAACTGAATTTTCATCAATTAGTGAGTGAATAGAATTTAGCACGTTAAACAAAAAATGTGGATTTATTTGATATCGTAACATTTTTAATTGTACCTCTTTAGCAAGGGATTCAGCTTTGTGAGCTTTCTCAATATTTTCACCCGATTTTATTTTCAAATAAGTCAGATAGTAAGTTAAAGCCAAAAAGAATATTATTACTGCTCCTCCGGGAGTATATTGTTTTACAAGGTTGAAAGAGAAAGGTATAATCTTCATTTTGAGCAGATCTGACTCAATCAGAGAGCTCAGAAACAATACAGAGGCAGGTATTATAAGGGAATAGATAAAGGTAACCGGTACAATTAGAAAAAATATCTTTTTATTGACAATAAATTTATACGTGTGAGAAATCAGAACGACTACAAACAGAAGCAAAATAAACTCAATTGAAAATTCGATAACTGCATCTCTCAGTTTGTTGTCATAATGAGGAATCCAGGCAAGACGGTCAAGGAATCTGTTTAAAACCACCAATGCAAGTATAGCAATCATGTTGCAATAATATTGGTACTTTATATAAAACCTCCTGAACATAAAAGAAAATTTGAGTTCAAATTTATACAATAATCTTAATATCAATACAAATTTTATATATCTTTGATTAACAATCACTAATACACCTATCGAATATGAAAAGTTATTTTAATTTTAAACTTGTCGGGAAACTTTTTTTTCCTCTTTGGCTATTATTATATTTTTTTGTAATCATCCCTTATATATTTGTATTAGTGAGGCTTAAAGATTTTCAAACTAACTCTGTATCGATTAATGAGAAGTTGACTATTGCCGGAATTATCTTCTTAATGGTAATTGCAGGAATAATTTTATCTTTCTACACATCAAAGTTACTTATTAAGAGCGTAAGTTTGGGTGAGAGTAATATTGAGTGTAAATACAGTTTATCAAAATTTATATGGATGTTCATCAAGGGTTTGTTTTTATCGGTTATTACCTTATTTATCTATTCCCCTTGGTTTATAGTAAAATATTGTCAATTTTTTGTAGACAACGCTTCTTATAAAGGAAGTAATTTCAAGTTCAGAGGAAAAGGGGGGGAATTATTGCTCATACTAATATTAACATTATTGATACCTGGTATTTGGTTCTCAATTTTAACATTTACTATTTTTGGCCCGGGTTTCATTAATGAATCTTCTTGGTACAATTTGATTTTTAGAATTTGTCTATGTATCATATTAATTCCTTATACCTATTATTCATACAAGTGGATGTTTAACTTCAGATATAAAGATTATATAATTAAATGGAACACTGCTCCTTTAAATTCAATTGGGCGGATTGCCCGGGAAATCGGATTATCGATAATTACGTTTGGAGTCTATTACCCGTTGGCTCTGTTAAATCTTTATAAATATTTTGCCGAAAGAACCGAGAGTATAAACGTAGAGGGGAAAATTATTAAATTTGGTTATGACATTGAACCAATAAATGATTTATTATTTATTTGGGGGCAAATTCTTTTAACTATAATTACTGTAGGAATATATTTCCCTTGGGCTATCTGCAAAATAAATTCAAGAATTCTTTCCAAAACATTTGTCGAAGTAAATATTATCTAAATTATAAATTTCAAGCGCAATTTTCATTGTTATTTGTAACGAATCACCCTGTTCATTCGTATAGTAGAAAGAGTAAGTTTAGTTGAGAGGATGAACACTGAAAAAACGGGTGAATTATATGAAAATCATTAGAGCGTTAGTTATTTTAGTATTTGGTTTAAGTATAGTAGGTTGCGAAAAGGAGTATTTGCCATCAAACGTAAAGCACTCTTTTTTTCAGTGTTCATTTATTAATTATGCATGGATTTATACTAATTCAGGATGGGTTATTGACCAAGACGGCAATTTAAGATTTTATGAAAACCCTCAGCATTGGAATTTTCCCGATAACGAAGGTTATATAACTGAGGAAAAATTACTTGAAAATTTAAATTCTTGTAATAACTCAAATATTTCAGTAGTATCACCTGAAAATTTAGCAAAATACAACTCAATGGTTTCAGGAGCATCAAAGGGCTCAATGTCCAAACCTGAATCACGTGGTGCCGACATGGGCGCTATTTCTTACTGTTGTTATTGGTTTGATGAATTAAAAGGCAAATATAAATACGTACTATTAAGTCAAACCGGTGATGTATACACCTATAATACTTCAAAGAGTTCAAAAAGGCTCGATCAGTGGCTAAAATCCATTCAATTTGAACGCTAACTGTTAAAAAAACAAAAAAATAAAAGTATAATATTATGACTACCAAAAAATTAATTTTTGCTATTTCGGCAATCTTTCTTTTTACTTCATGTATGAATCTTGAATCTGATTTGGACAGACAAATTAAAATTGATGATGAAAAGATTATTGATTATTTGACTGTTCAAAGCATTAATTATCAAAAACACAGTACCGGTTTCTATTATCACATCATGAATGCAAATCCGACCGGCACCGCTCTCCAAAGTGGCGATGTGGTTAAGTTTAGATACTCAATTTCGTTATTGAACGGCACTTTAATAGAATCAAACTTTACTCCTTCAGCCGAACCGGCGATGTTTAAATTGTACACCTACTCTATTATTCCCGAAGGGCTTGATTACGGAATAAAAATGATGAGGACCGGCGAAAAGTATCGCTTTTTTATGCCATCATATTTGGCATACGGAAGTTATTCGACATCTGATTTTGGCACTAACAGTATATTTATTATTGACATAGAGGTAATAGACGTAATGAGTGAAACTGAACTTGACGATATTCAAAGAGATTCTCTAGCCAACTTTATGGAAGCTCATTACCAAAATTACGATCATTATGCATCCGGGCTCTACTTTGTCGATTCTATCCCCGGAACAGGTTCCAAACCATTCCCCGGTCAAAGTGTAACAATAGACTTTAAAAGGAGATATTTGAATAATTCTCTTATAAAATCGGCAACCGATGTATCTTTTTACTTAAACACCGGTTCTGCAGTTCCCGGACTGGAAGAGGGTTTGAAGCTTATGAAAGAGGGCGGATCGGCCTTGATATTTATGCCATCTTCAATAGGTTTTGGTCGCAGTGTTTGTATACTTCCCGAAAAAACCAGAGCTAACCTCGTAAATGATCATCTGATTGGAGCGGAGGTCAAACCTTATTCGATTATAAAATACGTTGTAAAACTAAAATCTGTAAACTAAATTTACATCGGGTACTCAATTAATTACCGACAATAAAATTAACGGTGGCAGATAGTTACTACGACAATATTAATTTAGTTATTGAAGATTGCGTAAAGAGGGACAAAAAAGCACAGGAAATACTGTACAAAAAGTTCTACGGTTATGCATTGAGTGTCTCTCTTTTATACTGTGCAAACAGAGAAGATGCGGTTGAAACCGTTAATGACAGTTTTATGAAAGTATTTTCAAAAATCGGCAAATTTGACAGAAGTAAATCTTTTAAAGCATGGTTGAGAAAGATTGTTATAAATTCCTCCATTGACAAAATCAGAAAGCAAACATTGGTTTTGGCTTCAATGGAGGATATTCCTGCCGAAACATCTGCCGTAACTGCGGAAACTCTCAGTTACTTAAGTTCAAAGGATATTATTGCAATGGTAAATAATCTGCCGCAAATACATAAACTTGTTTTTTGCCTTTTCGATATGGAGGGTTTTTCGCACGAAGAGATAGCTAAGAGACTTAGTATTTCGGAAAGTTCTTCCAGAGTTTATCTTACAAGGGCAAGAAAAAGATTACGGGAACTCTATCATATTAATTTCAACGACATAATTTGACAATAATGATCGAGGATAAGGAATTTGGAAAATTGTTCAATTCGATAATTGATTCCCAACCGCAAGAGTATGAGAGCGGCGCCTGGGAGAATTTTGTTAAAACCCGAAAACGCAGGCAGAGAGCGCTAAGAACATATATATTTGCAGGCGCCGCCGCTATATTTATTGCTCTGTTCACTCTTTTTGGAATTATTACACCAATTAAAGTGCCTAGAACTTCTATTAAACAAAATATTGCATTGAATTCAGCAGAAAAAGAATCTGCCGTAGAAAACAAACCAACAACCGTTATCGAACAAAGTATACCAAAAAATAAAAAACTCTTCAGAGATCAAACAGAGTTGGTTGCACAAAATTTAAAAACCGGCGAAGATTCTGCT
>CAZOOH010000065.1:0-3992 GCA_964581375.1 uncultured Muribaculaceae bacterium | reverse complement strand
TACTTCAAAAAGTTCAGGATTCAATATATCTGCCGGCTTTAGTGTAGATATACCACTATCCAATCAAATTGAAATTTCTACCGGTATACAGATTGAACATTCGAAAATGGCCGAAAGTATTAATACCTTAAATAATGCCATACCATCTGTTCATGAGAATTTCAGTTTGACAAATCTCGACATTCCTGTCAATATTAAATGGCATATCAGTCAAACTAAAAGTGAAGGTTTTTATTTATCGGGCGGTATTTCTTCGGTAGCTTGCCTAGAGGGTGATGTAAATACAACATCATACAGACAAGAACTCAGAGAGAGTCAAATGTCTTCAATTTCGGGCCCCGACAAGACTGTTTACAAACTGGAAATGGTAGAAACTAAATATAAAGACGAAATTAATTCAGCCGGGAAATTTGACTTTGCCGGCAGAATCAATCTGATGTTCGGGTACAGCAGAACAATTTCTCCTAAATTAAAATTGCATTTAGAACCATATTTCAAAATTCCGATTTCCGGTTCTCTGAATAGAGAAATTCGTTTTACCACAACCGGAATAACCTGTAAAATTTCGTTTTAGTACCAACATTTTCGTAACTTTGGCGACTAATCATAAAAAACAGCCTGAGTGATAACAGTAATGGTAATTTTGTTCTTGTTGGCGTATCTATTAATTGCAACGGAACATAATATTAAGATCGATAAGGCGGCAACAGCTCTATTGGCAGGGGGAATTTTGTGGGTCATCTACATAATGTTTTTACCTGAAACAGCGGCAGCAGTTCATCCGCATACTTTTTCAGATTATATTAAAAATAATCCCAACTTGGGAAGCCTTCCATTCATTGAACAGTGTAAGAGCTACATTCTTAATATTCAAATCATAGAAGCACTAGGAGAAATTTCCGGTACTCTTTTCTTCCTGATTGGTGCAATGACAATTGTAGAAATAATTGATGTCCATGGAGGATTTCATATTATTACAAACAAGATTCGCACAAAAAATAAAAGAAAACTTCTTTGGATAATTGCCCTTATTACATTTTTCATGTCGGCAGTTCTCGACAATATGACTACCTCAATAGTAATGATTATGCTTCTTCGCAGAATCATTAAAAATTATAAGATGCGATGGATTTACGGAGGTATAATAATCATTGCCGCAAACAGTGGAGGAGCATGGTCGCCTATCGGCGATGTTACCACTATCATGCTATGGGTAAAAGATAAAGTAGATACTGTTCCTCTCATTACATCTCTGATAATACCTAGTCTTATTTCGACACTTATTCCTGTTCTTATGATTCAAGGAAAGTTAAAAGGTGATTTGCCTATGTCTTCTACAATTGAAAACACCAGAGTACATAATAGTATTTTAACTGAACATGAGAGACTGTGGCTTTTAATAATTGGAGTTTTAGCGCTTTTATTTGTACCAATTTTTAAATATATAACTCATCTGCCACCATATATGGGAGTGTTAATTGGCCTTAGTGTTGTTTGGATATACACCGAAATTGTTTTTAGCCGCAAGCTCGATGTTAACGAAGATCTCAAACACCGTGTAACCAGGATTATGAGAAGAATCGATACTCCTACAATTCTTTTCTTTTTGGGAATTTTACTTGCCGTAAATGCACTTCAGGCAACCGGTGTACTTACTACCTTAGGAGAATCTTTAAATAAATCTATTCATAATGTTTACTTTATAAACGTAATTATTGGAGCAGCATCTTCAATTATAGATAACGTGCCGCTTGTAGCTGTAGCAATTGGCATGTACCCGACAATTGACCCGGCATCTCTTGCAACAATTACCGATCCTCAATTCATGCAACATTTTACTCAAAATGGCGATTTCTGGCTATTTCTCGCCTATTGTTCAGGAGTAGGCGGCAGCATGCTTATTATTGGATCTGTAGCCGGTGTGGTTGTAATGGGCATAGAAAAGATTAAATTTATGTGGTATTTAAAGAATGTCACATTTATTGCAACAGTCGGTTATCTTGCCGGTGCAGCATATTATATTTTGACTGCAATACTTTTTTAAAAAATGGAACTCGATATTTCATATAGTTCAGACAAGTACCAATATACAATGGGAAAAACATTCTTCGACGAGAATATGAAAAATCGTCGGGCAAAATTCAATATGTTTTTCCGCCAAGCACCCGACAACAATAACTGGGCAGTCGTTTCGGGTATAAGCGAGGTAATTGACATGATTCAGGCTTTTGGCACAATGCCGGAATCTTTTTTTGAAAAATTTATTCCCGGAGAACAAAACGCCGAGTTCCGAAAATATATCTCTTCCATGAAATTCACCGGCGATGTTTATGCCATGAAAGAGGGCGAAATAGCATTTCCGGGGCAACCGATAATAATTGTTGACGCACCAATAATTGAGGCACAAGTACTTGAAACACCGCTTCTTTCCATAATGAACCATCAAATGGCAGTTGCTACAAAAGCCTCAAGAGTGACTCGTGCTACCGACAAACCGGTGAGCGAATTCGGTTCCAGGAGAGCACATGGTCCCTGGGCAGCAATATTTGGAGCAAAAGCAGCTTATATTGGTGGCTGTACCGGGAGTTCGAATATTTTGACATCACATCTGTTCGACACTCCGGTTTCCGGAACGATGGCACATAGTTACATAACCTCTTTCGGATGTTCTGTTAAAGCCGAAAAAGAGGCATTTGACCGTTATATAGTCAGTCATTCAGGAGAACCTCTTGTACTTCTAATTGACACATACGATACATTAAGATGCGGAATTAAAAATGCCATTAAATCATTTTTAGATAACGGCATAAGTGATCAATATTCCCACTCCTACGGAATCAGACTCGACAGCGGCGACCTTGCATACCTCTCAAACATCTGCCGGACAATGCTCGATGAAGCAGGGCTCACTAAATGCAAAATATTTGCAACCAACTCATTAGACGAATATATTATTTCCGATTTGGAACGACAAAATGCAGCTATAGATGCCTACGGAGTCGGAGATGCAATTGCTACATCTAAACACAATCCATGTTTCGGAAACGTATATAAATTAGTGCAGATAGGCGATGAACCGGTGCTCAAACGTTCCGAAGACAAGAGTAAGATAATTAATCCGGGGTTTCAAATAACTTACAGGATTATTAAAAACGGTTCCTTCCGTGCAGATGTCACCTGTTTAAGAGGAGACCTTCTCTCTTCAAAAATCGAGAGAGGCGAAGAGTTTACAATTCAGAGTGAATTCGACGATACAAAAACAAGTCGTTTTGCAAAAGGAGATTATTCATTCCGAATACTCCAGAACCTTGTAATGAAAGAGGGTGTTCCGGTAAATGAAAAATACAGTGTTAAAGATGCCAGAAACTATTACAAGCAAAATCTTGAATCTCTTAATCCTACGGAACGGAGAATAATTAATCCACACTACTATAAAGTAGATATTTCGGACGATTTGTATAATCTTAAAATAAAGATTATAAATTCGCTTATTAAAGAGATTAAGAATTATGAATAGTAATGACCCAAGAATTACTCATATTGTTGTAGATATGTTATACGACTTTATTGACGGCACTCTTGCATGTACAAACGGAGAAGAGGCTGTTATTAAAGCTGTTGACTATATAAATAATCATCCGGAACAAGATGTTTTGTATGTTTGTGACAGTCACCCCAGGAATCACTGTTCTTTTGTAGAAAACGGAGGTATCTGGCCACCACATTGCATAACCGGTACCAGAGGAGGCGCAATTCACTCCTCATTCTTTGAGAAAGTAATTAATGAAAATTCAAGACCAAACGGGAAAAATACATTCAGAAAAGGTTGTGACCCCAATGCCGAACAATATTCCGGATTTGACTCGATTAATGAATTTGATGAACATTTAAAATCGAGATTGTCAAAAAATGTTGTTATCAGCGGAATAGCCACAGAGTTTTGTGTAAATGAAACCGTGGGTGAACTTACCGAAGTCGGTGCCAATATAACT
>CAZOOH010000064.1:0-9363 GCA_964581375.1 uncultured Muribaculaceae bacterium | reverse complement strand
GTTTATAAAATAGTGCCGCCCCTCAATCCATGTTGCAACAACGGTAAGAGGCCTGCCGTCAATCCCCCAAAAACCCGACGGATAGAAAATCCCTAAACTCTCCAGTTGAACAGATTTTTTCTCAGAAATCCCAAATTCAAATGCCGGATTTATAAAACCGATTGCCAATAACGAATTAACTTTTATTGTTCTAATTTGAGAAACTTTTATACCGGCACTTTTGTTCTGAGAAAAGCAAACGGCACTGCTCAGAATCAAAAAGAGGGTTAATATCTTCAAATTAAAGCAAGTTCTCATTTTCCGGTTAATTTTTCTTAAACATATTTAACAGTTTGTATCCGAATATAAATGATATCCTATTATAACCAATTGAAAAATTTTGATAATCACTAAATTCCCTTCTTGTATAATATCGTAATTCGGCACTTACTCTTTTGAATTCAACTCCGCCTCCGACAGCATAACTATTCCTTGGATTAAGAATAAAATTGCTATGGTTATAAACAACCGTTGAATTAAAATTTACACTAAAATTTGAAATAAAAAAACCGTTAATAAACAACTTCGTTCTATCATTCAAATATGAATAATATCTAATACCTACAGGGAATTCGACTGATTTTATATTAGCCGAAGAAGACACATATTCATCCTTTTTAGAATTATAATATTGAAATGTCGGTTCTATAACAATGCTCCATTTATTCATATGAAAAGGCAATATAAATTCAGCCTCGACACCACCAAAATAAGTTATATTATTTTTAAAATTCATCTCATTAATTTCTTCCAGATTTGTAAATATCGACATTGATGCCGAATTTAATCCTGAAGAGATTTTTAAATTGAAAATGTTTCTGTGAATTTTATCCGACGAAATATAATTATGTAGAAACTTACTATTAGTGTAACCGTTTTCATCGTTAAATTTCACAAAATATTTTTCCAAATCACTCTTGGTATAGTTTAAATTTTGAGTAATATCAGGACTTGAATCATTAATTTTCACATCACTTAAAAGCTGTTGTTTAAAATACTCATTTTGCCTTATAACAAACTTATCTAACATATATTTCTTACATATCAACTGACTTAAAGTATCTCCAACCGAGTAAAAGAACCTTGTGAAATTGCTTTCATTATATATATACAACGAAGCTTTTCCCTCAACAAGAATCTTTAAGAATAATTGCTCCTCAGACCAGTCAGGATTTGAATCAGAAGTTAGTGTATTTATATCATTGCTTGACCTGTCGATTTTAACTTTAACCTTAATATATTTTGAGAATCCGTATAATGAAAACTCTTTTACAGAATCCAACCTGCCCTTAAGTACATTCTCTGAATCTTCCAGCTTGTACTTAAACTCTTTTGGATTGTTAGCCCAATCTTCATTTCGTATAAGACACTCAGTCCTATTATTATTTTCGTCTATAAAATAACCCTTCACAAATCTTATTTGTCCAAAAGATACGAGAACGATTAATAAAAAAAGAGAGGTGAGTATAAATCTCTTCATAATTATCTGATTTAGCGCAATAAAATTAAATATAATTTTTAGATTAACTCTCTGAAATTAAATGCAATTTTAAAATTTAAACATAAAAAGTTACCTTTAATGTATGAAAAACATTAAAGGAAGCCGATTAAATATTCCCGACCCACTGATTCTTGCACTTGGGCTTACTCTCGTCACAATGGTACTCGCATTTGCTTTTGGAACAAATCCAAGGCATGGTTTCTTAGGGGTGGCAGATGTTTTGACATATTGGACATCAGGATTTTGGGATTTACTCTCGTTTTCTATGCAGATGGTTTTAATTCTGCTGCTTGGTTATATGCTTGCTTTATCGCCGGTTCTGGACAATTTTTCTTCAATTCTTGCCAAACTCGGCAACAAACCTATTATGGGCGCAGTAGTAATTTCGATAGCTGCAATTACGGTAGGTCTTATTAACTGGGGATTGGCGCTTGTTCTGGGTGCCGTTTTGGTTAAAAAAACCGCAATGCAGGCAAAGCGAAACGGTTTTGCTGTCAATTACCCTCTGATGGGAGCAGCCGCCTATTTGTGTATGATGATATGGCACGGAGGTTTATCGGGGTCTGCCCCGCTGTCGGTAGCAAGTGAAGGTCATTTCTTAATTGGTAAAACAGGAATAATCCCATTGTCTTCTACCATATTTTCATCGATGAATCTAACAGCAAATATATTATTGCTAATTCTGCTTCCACTTTCGGTTTGGTATCTTGCAAAAAAAGGAGAGAATAAAATTCCTGACACTGAAATTTTAAATCAAGAGGACAAAGACAAAAATACCAATAAAGTGAGACGCCCCGGCATTCTGTTCCTATTTGGAATTTTATTGCTGTTAGGTTTGGTCTTTAAAATACTTCTTAACAAAAACAGTACTATTGGGCTTAATGAAATTAACCTCATATTGTTTTCTTTAGTACTCATGGTTTTTCCAAATATTGAAAAGCTGTCAAAAGCTGCCGGAGAGGCAATAGGAAGTACAACCGGAATAATTATCCAGTTTCCGTTGTATGCCGGTATTATGGGAATTATGCAAAATTCCGGACTACTCTCTGTAATGACGGAGTGGTTTGTAAGTATCTCAAATCAGCAAAATTTACCACTGCTTTCATTTTTTAGTGCCGGTCTCGTTAATTTGTTTGTTCCAAGCGGCGGTGGGCAGTGGGCTGTTCAGGGACCACTACTTATTGATGTGGCAAGTTCAATTGGTGTAAATCATGCAAAGGAGGTAATGGCACTCGCTTACGGCGATCAACTGACTAATATGCTTCAGCCTTTTTGGGCTCTGCCTTTACTCGGGATTACTGGATTAAAAGCTGGTGATATTTTCCGCTATTCCTGGCGATTTATGCTCATAGGCTTTACAATATTCGGTCTTGTTCTCTGGTTTTTCTAGATTTCTTACTTTTATATACAACACATCGCTTTGAAATTCACCAAATTAATTCTAAATTTGGTATAAATAATCACATTTATATTTACTGACAATGAAATCAAAATTGGTTTTTATTTTGCTTGTTCAATCATTAATCTATATATGTAGTTCTGCGCAATCATTACCTAAAAATCCCATTATTGAACTTACAATCTTGGAAAACCCCAAAACCCTTCTCTCAAGAAATGTTCATAGTTTTTCTTTCCACGAATTACCAAAGATAACTCATTCTAATATCGGCATACCCTATCCGTTGATAATACCGAAATTGAAAGATACTATTCTTTACAACATTAACGAAATTGAATACAAAAGAGAGTTTACAGATATAATTAACGAAACCGGAGGAGTCGACATCTCATTTAATTTGACTAATTATGGCAAATTTATTAAGAAACACAATTTTGTCTTCTATTCCAAAGTAGAGTTTAACTACGACAAAAGAACTCGATTTGTTGTTGACTGGCATAACTACTTTCAAAGGAGTGATAAAATGGACGGCGAATCGGCTTCAATCTTTATAAAAAGACTAAATGATACAATTTATACTATAATAGAGCAAATTCCATGTGGAGGAATAACTCCCGAAGGCAATTCATACAGGTTTGCGGGAAAAGACATCGATAGTGTAACCGGCAGAAGTAAAGCCGTTTTTAAAATATCTCAAATATTTGATCAAAACGAAATAGAATGTTGGGAAGAGTACATATACTCACTACAGACTCCATGGCAAAATAATTTTGTATCTAACTTAAAATACAAACTTCCGGTAATCAAAAACATATCACTAAATAAAACTACAACTGAACTAATTAGAGAAAAGGCGCTTATAATACAAAAAAGAAATTTAATAGAAAAAAGAGACTCTATAGTGGCGAAGTATAGAGGATATGGAGTTAAAAATTTAGAATATCTCAATCAGGTTTACAAGGCTTTAAAAGCACGCTTAAAACCAAATCTGGACGATGCTTATACCCCCAATGAATTATATCTCTCATTCGAATTAGATTACTTCATTACCGAATTAACTATATACTACAAAGACGGTACACGAAAAAGTCTGGTTCATGTTGCTACATACACAATTTCAGTACTTTAACATATTCTAAAAAAATTAATGATAATTCTATTTGCATCGGATCTGCATCTAGAGTTTTCTGAAAATTCAGAATTTTTACAAAGCAACTCTATAATTCCTGACTTGATGAAAGATATTTCCTACAAATTGTAAAAAAATTCTTTATCCTTCTTTTATATTTTATAATTTTGCCGCCTCATTCGGGAGCACTAATTTAGTCCCGCAAACAGAATGGCAAAGCACCATATTAAAATCTGCCTTGGAAGTTCCTGTTTCAGCAGGGGTAACAATGTAAATGTAGAAGTAATCAAGAATTTTCTCCGGAAACGTAATCTGGAGGCAGATATCTCTTTTTCGGGAAGGTTATGCGAGGAGATGTGTAACAAAGGGCCTGTTATCGTTGTAGATGACAGAGTTTATGAAGAGGTGTCACAAACGCGATTACACAAAATACTTGAGGAGGAGTTCAAATGTTGAGACCCGTCTATACCGAACCGGAAAATTGTCAGGATTGCTATAAATGTATCCGGGAGTGTCCGGTAAAAGCGATAAAAGTAGAAGATAACAAAGCATCTATAATTGAAGAACGTTGTATTTGTTGCGGTCACTGCACACTAATCTGCCCAACCGGAGCAAAAAAAGTAAGGGACGGACTTTCAAAAGCAAAATACATTTTAAGCAGATATCCGGGCAAGGTATATATGTCTCTTGCTCCCTCTTACGTTAGTGAGTTCGGAGATATTCCCGTTTCGGATTTAATTGCCGCAATTAAAAGTCTGGGATTTGAAGGTGTTTCAGAAACAGCAATCGGGGCCGAATTGGTGTCATCTGCCACTGAACGACACATAAAAGAGTCAGAAGATACACTGCATATTTCATCAGCTTGTCCTGTAATAGTTGATTTTATTAACAAGTATGCACCTGATTTTACCTCAAACATAACTCCAATCGTTTCACCCATGCTGGCGCATGCAAAAATGCTCAGAGAGGTTTACGGAGAGGATATTAAAATCGTATTTGCGGGCCCATGTATAGGTAAAAAATCTGAATCAGACAGTCACACCGAACTCGTAGATGTTGCAATTACTTTCAGCGATCTGGATGAGTGGCTCAAAAGAGATGCAAGTTACAATTCCGCCGGAAGCACTTTAAAAGCAGACGACACATTTGTTCCATACACATCACGCTCGGGAGCACTCTACCCTGTCGAAGGAGGAATGCTTCTGGGGATGAAGAGACAGGAAAACCCGGTACATTATATGGCCTTTTCGGGACTTTCAGCTGTAAAAGATGTTCTTGACGGGCTAAACAACCGTAAATTCAAAGAGCCTGTTTTCCTTGAATTATTGGCATGCAGCGGAGGATGTGTAAACGGTCCTGCAAAACTCAAAAAGAGTTCAGTTGCATGTAAAAGATACGATATAATTGAGAAATGTGAAAGGGGAGATTCCCTAAGAGACTTCACCCTTTTGGATTTAAGTCTCAATTTTGTTTCCGATTCAAAAGAGAGCGCATACAATTATCCGGAACATGTTATAAAGGAATCGCTTGCCTCAGTGGGAAAATTATCAAAACAAGATGAATTGAACTGCAGCAGCTGTGGTTACGATTCGTGCAGAGATTTTGCTGTGGCAATGCTTGAAGGAAATGCCGAAAGTAATATGTGTGCTTCATATATGAGGAAGATAGCTCACGATAAGGCTACTGTTCTGTTACAGAAAATTCCGGCAGGTGTAATTCTTGTAAATTCCGATCTTAAAGTCGTAGATCTGAATCGCAATTTCGCTATATATATGGGAGAAGATATACTGTCAACCTATGACTTACTCCCCGGCATGTCGGGAGCAGCTCTGAACAGAATCTGCCCGTTTGAGTCATATTTCGAGACAGTACTTACAACCGGAGAGGAGATCCGTGAAAGGCGGATAAATAAAAGTGGAAAAATTTGGTTACTCTCAATATACAATATCCAGCGCCACCGGTTAGTCTTCGGATTACTACAGGATTTGCATGAACCGGCCGTAAGAAAGGAGTGGATTCTTGAGAAAACAAGCGAAGTTATACTCAATCATATGACCACTGTTCAAAAAGTTGCAGGGTTACTTGGAGAGAACGCTGCATTTACCGACTCAACTTTACGCTCAATCATTGAAGCTTATACGGCAGATAAACAAGACACAGCAAAAGATCAACATAACGATAAGGCATGAGAGTAAACGGCGATTTCCTGGAGGTAGAGTCTTTTCAAAAGAATAAATCGGGTAATATTGTTTGCGGCGACAGTTTCCTCTCCAATAAATTCAAAGAGGAGGGCAGAGTCATAAGTGTATTGTCGGACGGACTTGGAAGCGGTATTAAAGCAAGTGTATTATCGACAATTACAGCATCTATGTTGCTCAATTTCTCAAAGATGAACGAAGATATTACAGATTCTTGTGCTTCACTCCTTAAAACCTTGCCAAAAGACAACTTTCGCAGAATAAGTTATTCAACTTTTTGTCTGTGCGATATAGATTGTTTCGGTAATGTAAGAATTGCAGAATACGAATCACCCTCATTTCATCTTTTCCGGGGTTCAAAACCTGTAATTGTAAACAAAAGGCAGATACCCGTCGAAAGAGAAGATCTGGAAAACACATATTTGTGGATTTCAGAGTTCACTATGCAAAAGGAGGACAGAATAGTTTTTTACAGCGACGGTGTCAGTCAGTCCGGAATGGGAAGCCGTTTGATGCCTTTCGGCTGGGAAACAGGTGCCGGCGAATATGTATCTGAAATTATAGATAATAACCCGGGAATATCTGCAAAAGAGCTATCAAAAAGAGTCGTACTAAAAGCTGAACAAAATGACTCCGAAAAGCTTAAGGACGATGCAAGTTGCTGCGTGCTTTATATGCGGAAGCCGCGGAATCTGCTTGTATGTACAGGCCCTCCTTATGATGAGAAAAACGACAAATACCTCGGTAACAAAGTTTCTGAATTTCCGGGAAAGAAGATAATTTGCGGAGGAACCACTGCACAAATTATATCAAGAGAGACCGGGCGTTCGATAAAAACCGATATAAATAATATTGAAAAGGAGTTGCCTCCCGTATCTGTTATGGAAGATATAGATCTTATAACAGAAGGTATTTTGACACTGAGTAAAGTTGAAAGACTACTTGCCGGCGAGGAGATCATTAAAGAGAGCCGAAACGGTCCGGCCGAAAGATTGCTTCGCCTGCTTGCAGACAGCGACAAAATAACTTTTTTGGTTGGTACAAGAATAAACACTGCCCATCAGGACCCATCGCTTCCAGTGGAACTGGAAATAAGACGAAATGTGGCAAAAAAAATCAAGATTCTGCTGGAAGAGAGGTGGTTGAAAGATGTCGATATTGCATACTTATAAATACACAAAAGATGGCTAAAACCGAACTTAAGATTTGTATGGGCACCATGTGTTATGTTATGGGAGGGGCCGAGCTGAGAGCCGTAATTGAAACAATACCCGAAAATGTAGCCCGAAATATTTCAATCAGCTACTCTCCATGTTTGGGAATGTGCGATAAAGAGGGAAAACCGCCATATGTCGAACTTGACGGCAAAATAATTGGCGGTGTAAGTAAAACAAATATGTTAAATATTCTAAAAGAGGCGGAAAAAGATGCTGTATGATAATTATGCAATGCTTACCAAACGAGAGCTTATGATACGTCTGGTAAAATTGCTTGAGAAAGGAAAACTGGTAGAAGAGGTAAAATATATTCCGGTAGAGATGAGACCGCGTGACAGAAAAAACGTAAGCTGTTGCGTTCATAAAGACAGGTATATTATTAAACACAAAACTATTTCCATACTTGGTTTTGACATTAAAGACGAAGAGGTTGACCTAGTTCAATTAGAAACATTTGCCCGTCTTTCGATGGAGAATAAGAATGTAAAAGACACCATACTTTCGGTTGTTCACGAAGCTTGCAGCGCATGTATGCAGTCACAATATTTCATTACAAATATGTGTCGCGGTTGCGAAGGTCGCCCCTGCCTCATGAATTGCCCAAAAGGAGCAGTAGCATTTAAAGGCGGAAAAGCATTTATTTCGCAAGAAGATTGCGTAGGTTGCGGACTCTGCAAAAAAGTATGCCCGTATCAGGCAATTATTTACACACCTATTCCATGCGAAGAGGTTTGTCCAGTCAAAGCAATTACCAAAAACCCCGACGGAACAGAAGTAATAGATAAGAATAAGTGTATTTATTGCGGCAGATGTATGCTCGCATGCCCTTATGGTGCAATAATGGAACGTTCAAAAATAGTAGATATTCACAAAGTAATCTCAAATCCTGCAGTTAAAGTAGTAGCCATAGCGGCTCCTGCAATTTTCGGCCAATTCGACGCAACTTCAGGGCAGATACTATCTGCTATAAAAAAGATTGGATTTGACCATGTTGAAGAGGTTGCGCTTGGAGCAGAAGATACATCAAGAATTGAATCTGCCGAACTTATCGAAAGAGTCTCACAAGGCGCCCCATTTATGACATCCTCCTGTTGCCCCGCATACGTAAGATGGGTAGACAAACACACACCCGCTTTAAAGCCGTACGTTTCCCATACTCTCAGTCCGATGGTTTATGCAGCCAGAAGGGTAAAAGAGCAATATCCCGGATGCGAAGTAGTATTCATAGGTCCTTGTCTTGCAAAAAGACATGAGGCAGATTTTGTTCCCGAAGTAGACTACGTTATGAGTTTTGAAGAGGTAGGTGCATTCATGGCTGCACTAAGTATTGATCCTTCAACATGTGAAGATACTCCTTTAAATCCCGCCATTTCGGCCTATTCAAGAGGTTATGCGCGCTCCTCCGGAGTAATGAATGCTGTCAAGAGTGCAGTAGGTGAAAACTACACAGTAATGAACATTGACGGATTAGATAAAAAGAACAAAGGGCTCCTCAAAAGCATGCTTAAAAACCCGCAAGCTCAGTTTGTAGAAGTAATGGCTTGCGAAGGAGGTTGCCTTAACGGACCCTGCTCCCTCGCCCCATACACTCTGGCAAAAAAATATCTTCAAAAATTCAATAATTAAGAGAAACTCAGCTTAAGCGACCAAAGGTCGCAATAGCCCCTCCATGGGAGGGGTTGGGGTGGGTTAAAAAAGAAATGGGCCCAGCTGGGCTTGACCCGAGCCCTTTATGGGCGAGAGCACCGACTGAAAGGAGGTAACATAAAGCCCAGCTTATAATGAAAAAGAGTTTTAATCGCATGATTAAAACTCTCTTTGAAAATGTGGGCCCAGCTGGGCTTGAACCAGCGACCCCCTGATTATGAGTCAGGTGCTAC
>CAZOOH010000063.1:0-9456 GCA_964581375.1 uncultured Muribaculaceae bacterium | reverse complement strand
TGAGCCACTTATTTACATCACCACCGTTCCATGTATCACCGCTGGCAAGCGATAAAGCTCCCGGTTCCTGAGTCTTCTTGAAATTGGTAATTGCAAGTTCTATATCGGCAAGGCAACCTGCATAAATAACATCTCCTTTGTCGTAAGAAGGATTGTAAGCAGATGTCATCGCCTCAGTATAAGGCATCTCTCCGTGAATATCCAGCATAAGCATAAATCCCATAGCCCTTATACAATAAGCGGCACCTAAATAGTGGTATGCACCATTTTCCTGTGCTTTTGCAATTAATGGTTTTATATTCACTGCAGCACCCAAAAACCAGTTTTGGTATATAGTTGTGCAACTGCTTTGAATCGGATTCCACGCAGCTAGAAAACTATTAGCGGCTGTAGTTGAATACGTCTGCGTAAGTATTCCGGATATAGTACTGGTACGCATATTTGCCACCCCTAATGCATACATATAATAGTGTTGAATCCAAGGTAATCTGACATTCTCAGTAGCGCTGATATCGCTTGGATTGTCAGGGTCTACATTGACATCCAGCCATTTGCTGCAAGATGATAAACTTAAAAGAATAGCCAGACTTAAAGCGAAATATAATATTTTTTTCATAATCCTATTTTTTTAAATCTGTTTAATTAAAATGTTAAATTAACACCAAAAGTGATGCTTCTGGTTGCAGGTACACCGCAATAATCTATACCCATAGAGCCTGATCCGCCTGTGCCCGATCCCGAAACACTTACCTCAGGGTCCATTCCCTTATAGTTTGTTAAAACCCAAAGATTATATGCTGCAACAGATGCAGTTAAACCTTTAATAATACCTTTGGTTTTAAACATATCAGAGAAATCGTATGATAAAGAAAGCGAACGGAGTCTTAACCAATTTGTTCTGGTAATAAAGTTATAAGCATTGTCGCAATAACTTGCCCAATATTGCTGAATCATATATTCCCCTGAATAGTTCGCATTATTAATAACATAAGTTTGACCTTTATTATAAGTGTAAGTCAGAGGTTCTCCTGTTGTTTTAGAAACACCCGATAAAGTTACAGATTCACGGTTCAATGTCCTTGTACTTAATCCGCGCAATGTCTCGTAATATTCTGTACCGTTATAAATATCGCCACCGATTCTTATATCCAGTAAGAAAGACAAATTAAAGTTTTTGTAACGGAAATTATTATTCAAACCACCAATAAAATCAGGCTCACGATTACCGATAATATTTGTGGTAACTTTTGTTGTAGTATATAATCCTGTTGCAGGATCAATAACATATCTTCCGTTAGGAATCTCCTTCAGATTGGCGTCAACCTCTCTCTTCCAGTAGTCACCGGTCATTCCAAGGAAGTAACCTCCATTTGGAATTGAAGCAGCCTTTACACCTCCAATCTGAGCATCGGTAACGTAGAATAGGTCAACACCCTTCAAAAATTTACCCAATTTACCGCGGTTGCCGGACATATTAAAAGTAACATCCCATTTAAAATCTTTAGTTTCATAAGGAATAGCATTGATAGAAAGCTCCATACCTTTGTTAGAAACAGATCCACTGTTCAAAGTCAAGAAAATATAACCTGTCGATTGACACAAACGAGGGCTTGCCAATTGATTCCTTGTAACGCTGTAATAATAAGTAAAGTCAAGTCCGATTCTGCCTTTGAGGAATTTAAGTTCAGTACCTATCTCTTTAGAAGTTTGAATTTCGGGAAGCAGATAAGGGCTACCTCCTGTCCAGCTGTTACCGTTTCCAATAAATGCCCCGCTAACAGTTTTAGGACCCCAAAGATATGTATTGGTAGAATATGCATCGGCGTCTTTACCAACTTCCGCCCATGACAAACGAACCTTTCCGAAAGAAAGAATATCATTCTTTGGAAGAAGTTCAGAGAATACAAAACTACCCGATACCGAAGGATAGAAGTAAGATCTGTTTTCTATAGGAAGTGTCGAAGACCAGTCATTTCTGCCTGTAACAGTCAAGTATGCAAGATTTTTATACGATGCCCTGAACTCACCGTAAACGCCAACCATTCTTTTTCTGGTTGTATTTTCGGTAAAATATTTTTGAGCATCAACTATATTTGAAAAACTTATAGTTCCCGGAGTTGAAAATCCATAACCCCAATTAGTAAATCTTATACTCTCGGTAAGCTCAGCCGTATGACCAAGTAAAAGGTTCAAATCAAAATCTCCGATAGTTTTTTTGAAATTTAACATCAGGTTGGAAGATAGAAACTCATAGTTTACACTACTCTTGCTTAAACGGCCTTTTTGATATTTGTCCAGAACAGCACCACCCGGAGCTATATATGTATATGCACCGCTTGTATAAGTATCATATCCTAAACGATACATTACATTGAACCATTTTGTTATATCCATGGATGCATTCATCCCGCCTGTAAAACGGTTGTTTTTATCTGAGAGTTTATTTTTATTGAGAATCCAATAAGGATTTTCAACATCCTCTGAGAGTTGTTGCAAACCATCGAATATTCTGTATTTTGTTCCGTCCGGATTCAAATAGTGGGTCATATCGTCACTTCGCGCCCATCCGTACAATGCCGTCATTGTGCCGTTACCACCACCGTTATACAAACCAGCCGAAGTCAAAGTTTTATCGGTTGTAGAAATCGAATATGCAGCGTTTGCTCCAACTACAAGTTTTCCATATTTCTGTTCACCGTTAAAACGGAATGTAGTTTTGTCATAACCTGTCTTAGGAACAATACCTGTTTGATAGAAATTTGAAGCAGACATATAGAAACTGTTATTCTTGCTTCCGCCGGAAACACTAATACTGTTATCTACAACATTACCTCCTTGGAAAAATCCATTAATATTGTCATAAACTTTGCCAGTTATTCTGTTACCCCATGATTGAGTTGTAAAATCGCTGAAAACGCCTGCCTGATTATAATAACCTCTTCCATACACATTTTGTGTTTCAGGAGTTATTCCCACCCATGAATATGAATATTTTGAATTAAAGTTAATTTTAACGGCACCGTCGCTTCCTTTTTTGGTTGTAATAACAACAACACCGTCGGCAGCACGTGAGCCGTAAAGAGCAGCTGCAGCAGCACCTTTAAGAATTGACATACTTTCAATATCGTCAGGATTTATATCCATTACACGATTACCAAATGATGTCGCTGTTTTTGTAACACCATCTGTTCCGGAGTTACCTCCATTAATAGTTGAGTTATTATAAATAACCCCGTCAACAACGAACAAAGGTTGATTATCCCTCGATTCACTGGCAGAGTTACCTCCACGAATAATTATGGTTGAACCGGCACCGGCAGAACCGCTTGACTGAGTGATATTAACACCGGCAACTTTACCGGCAAGAGAGTTAATTATATTTGTCTGTTTGTTTTTTAGAAGTTCGTCCGACTTTAAATCCTGTACGGCATATCCTAACGCTTTTCGATCTTTTTTAATACCAAGCGCAGTAACAACAACGTCTCCCAGTAATATTGATGATTCAGCCATTGAAACATTTAATACCGACCTGTTATTTACAGGTATTTTTTGAAGTTCCATTCCTATTGCCGAAAACACCAAGACTGCATTCCCGGGAGCATTAATAACGAAAGTACCGTCAGCATTAGTCGCTGTTCCGGTACGTGTACCATCAACTGTTACCGAAACACCTGGCAGAGGCTGATTTGATTTATCAGTCACCTTTCCGGTAATCTTGATGTTCTGAGCCAACATAGCTCCTGAGATTAGGAGCAAGGCTAAAATCGACAGAAATCTCATTACTGTGCGATTCCCATTTTTTAAAACATGCATTAGAATAAATTTTAGGTTAAGTATATTTATTTGAGTTGGATTTTTATTCCTCCTACTCTATCAAATTTAACAATATTTTGAGTTTATATCCTTAATATTTAGATAATTCTTTCTCCGAAATAGAAAAAATATCCTCAATTTTTTTCACATCGTTATTCGATTCAATTTTCTAATTCAAAGTTTTTTAAACATGACTCATAAAAAACACGTACCTTCCTCATTTTCGGCATATTATAAACATCTATAAATTTTATCTATTATGTTCTTAATCCTCTTTTTCAAAACCTGCAATTACAAAATGAAATAAAAAAAAGCTGCCTGTGAAACAGACAGCTTACAAATTTCTTAGGTTTTAAAGTACTGATTATACTTCGTTAGACCTTTTTCTGTATTTAGATTCCGAACGAAGTGTAACTTCTCCCGAGAAACGACGGGTTTCGCCTTTTGTAGGGGTTACAATAACATCGGCATAGTTTCCGTTCTTTTTCATAGAAATCTCGATTTTTGCAGTGATTGCCGAACCTTTGGTCTGGATAACCACCTTAAGGTTTCCCTTCTTATCAAGCTCCTTTTTAAACTCAGTAACAGTCGTTCTGTTTGTGTAACTGTTACTGCAAACTATCATTCCCTGTAAATAGAGAAATTCGCCCTCATAAGCAATAAATGCAAAATCATCATTGCTCGATTCAACAGTACCTGTTGAAGACTCATATTGATCGGGAACAATAACAAAATCTTTAGCCTCAATTGCGGCAGATGCTTTTGCAAACGTTGCAGCAGCGGCGGCCTCTTTATCGGCTTTTGAATTTTGAGCAACTCCTGCTCCACAAATCAATGCGGTAAATAAAACTGATAATAATATTTTTTTCATAAAAAGAATTTATATAAAAAACCTCCCCCGAAATTGAGGGAGGTAATTACAATTTTATAAAATTAGTTCAGCGTAATTGTACTCAATCTTATACCTGTTGTTGCATAGTTAGTACCTCTTTTACCATTAAGATGGAAAACATAATTCCTTCCTTTTTGAAGAGAGTAACCAGTTGCAGCATAGGTTGTTACAGCGTTAGCCGAAGTAAAAGTAGAGAGAAGAGTATTTGATGAATCGTATAATACGAATGCCAAACCTGTTTCTGTTCCACTCCATACAGTACCCGATTTAATAAGATTAAATCTGATATATCCTGTTGCTTCACCAAAGTTTGCTGTTCCAATTGTTGTGTAAACATAAGGGCTGGCAGTTGTACCGGCACCTCTTCTTGCTTTAAGAGTTAGAGCTCCTGCAGGAGAAGTTCCGTCTGCTGCATAAAGCAGGTTTACAAACTGAATAGTAGTACATGTATCTGCCCAAGCATCAAATTTAGGCAACTCTTTAGGTACTTCTACAAACAGAGGAGCTTTAGTCAAATCATATACAAAAGCGTGCCATCTGCCGGCTGCTATTGTAGTTGTGTTTGAATAGTGAACCACATCTTTTGTAGCACCTGAATATGTGTTAATCTGCAGTTGACCTACTGGAACAACGTGGAATTTGGCAGTACTGAACGGGAAATAGTTACCTATAGTTGTAGCAACTTCAGAAACCATTTGAGTGTTATACGATAATCTTGTTATTGTAGTAGCACCGGTAGTTACAACTCCCTGGTCATAAACCAGACGGATTTGAGCCGATGTAGTTTCATCTAAATAACTTAAATCGTAATCCAACACATGTTGTTCGCAAGATACAAGCAACAAACTTGCTAATACCGGAATAAGTGTAAATATCTTTTTCATTATATTCATTTTAATTTATGTGTTGTAAGTTTATTGAGGCATTGCAAACCAAACGATAGAAGTACCATAGTTATCGGCATCACCAGGAATAGGAGTTAATGCTTTCAATGACTTCAGGTTCCACATATACTCAGAGTTGTAACGAGGGCGAAGCCTGTAACAAGGAGAGCCTAAGTTTTGTGAAGGGAAAGCCGATCTTCTTCCCTGAACGTCAGCCGCAGGAAGATAGAATCCTTTATAAACCCTTGAAGCATCTGTTTCGGCTTTATGGTAAACTCTTGTATAGCTTGAGTTCCATGAAGTTCCTGCAACAGGAACACCGTTAGGGCCTAAAAGAAGGTCATAGTGATAACGACGTAAATCGTTCCATGCATCAATATTCCAAGGATAGTTAGCAATATGCTTTTGCATCATAATGTGAGCAAGAGTCAGGTTACTTGCACCAAGACCGTTTACATAAGGGCTTGCCAAATAAGCATTTGCAAATGTAGAGAAGGTAGCGGCAGTAATCTTATCGCCAATAACCGAAGTTTGTTTGTTGGCAGTATTTTTAACCGGAGTACCAGGAACAATTAGTCTTTGTGAAAATGTCATACTTGCTGCAACAGCATTTTTAAATGATTCAAATGCTTCTGTCTTCAAATTCTTACGGAATTGAGCTTCTGCTTTAATGAACTGAGTTTCGGCATAGCAAGTCAAAGGCCATGGTGCATTATCACGGTATAACCAACGACCGGTGCCTGAGTTAGTTGCAGTAGCAGAAACTGAAAGACCGAATACATTTACACCAGGTGTATAACCAGGTCTGGTTCCTACAAATTTGAAAGTATTTACATTAACTGACGATTGCAATGCAGGCATTGTATCGGTAGTACCAAAGTACAGGATTGTACGAGGGTCAAGTGTTAATGAGTCAGTAATAGGCTGATCAGGTAAATAACCCTCCTCAGCTCCTTCTGAATTATACTTCCTGATTTTACCTGTCATCATACCAACCATCCAGTCAGATTGAGAGTATGTCAAACCTGTAATGTTACCTCTTAAAACACCAAAGAAGTTTGAGTTAGAAGAGACACCGGTTGCGTCGAAACGAATGTTAGCATCATCGGCAGCGCTTGCAAAAGAGTTGTTAGCTGCATCAATTGCTGAGTCAAGATATTTAGGATCTTTACCTGAAATAGCAATATAGTTTCTTGCTAAAACTGCATAAGCGAATTTTTTCCATTTAGCAGCATCACCTTGATAAATAAGGTCATAAGTAGCTAATGAAGTAGGATAAACTGTTGCATCAGTTTTTTCGAACTCTTTAATAGCTTCTCTTGCCCACTTGCGTACCATTTGGAAAGCAAGTTCCTGATTATCGTAACTGTGTGATAATAAACCGGGAACAAAAGCATCTTTAACGATTAGGTCACCATGAATTGAAGCAAGCTGGTGCCATGAATATGCCTTAATTGCAAGACCTATACCGGCTAATCTGTACTCACCTCTTTCACGACCATCGTTAATGATATTCTCGATGTTCATACCCTGAAGCCAGTAAACCATTCTCCAGTGCTCACCCATAGCGTCACTTGCAGCAACGTAGTAGTGAGAAGAGCCGTAAGTACCGGCATAAGATCCGCTGCCACCCCAGTGTTGTACCATTGGAGCCAAACCTCTCAAGTCATAGCAGATACCTTCATACGCCGCGATTGTAGGTGCAAGTCTAAGCAATGGAACTACCCAGTCCGGAGAGTCTGTATTCTTATTTACGTCCAACCAGTCTGTACAAGAGGTACTAAACATGGCTAAAAGTATACTTAATGATATTAGTATTTTTCTCATTGTAGTAATCAATTAAAATGTAACATTTAAACCAAATGAAAGACCTCTCGGAGCCGCAATGGCAAACATATCGAAGCCTACCCCGCCTGTTCCTCCCAGAGCTGCTGAGTTAGAGTTACCTACAACATCAATACCAGAGTAGTTAGTTATTACGAATAGGTCCGAACCTGCTACGAATACCGAAGCGGCAGATACCAATCCTTTAGATGCCTTAGCAATCCATTTTCTGTCGAAGTTATATGCAAGACGAAGTTCAGCGAGTTTAAGATAGTTGATATCTTTCTCGATCCAACTTGCATCACCGCCTGAATATGTAGTTGCTAAATCGGCAAATCTAACCGCAATTGTGTTTGTTGTTGGAGTTGTTGAGTTTTCATAAGTATCTTTCAATACACCGTTGAAAACCACAGGACCTTGTTCTCTCTTTGTAACTGATTCCCAGCTATAGCCATATTGCATCATATAACGCTTGGTTCCGTTAACAACGGTAGCACCTACACGTCCGTCCAACAGAGCAGAGAGAGATAGTCCTTTATATTTTACTTGTGCAGTAAAACCATATTTAAGAGCAGGTTCACGATTACCAATAACAGTAAAAGCAGAGCTTATAAGAGGTAAACCTGTAGTAGGGTCAATTAAAACCTGACCTTTATCGTTCTTTTGGAAATCGTTACCTGTAATAGATGTAATAGGGAAACCAACTTTAATACCATTACGTATATTACCGGAAACCCATGTATATGCGTTATAATATTCTGTTACGTTCTCAGGAAGGTAAGTAACCTCACTCCATCCTTTACTCATATTGACACCTACGTTAACGAGCCAGTTACGGTTCTTGATGATATCGCCTGAAACAATCATTTCAACACCGTCTGTTTTGAATGTACCAACGTTCATGTTGTTAAGAACGAAACCTGTACCATAACTCAAACGGAAACCGGTAATAATCTGGTCGGCCGATTTTGTATTATAGTAAGACATATCGAAGTTAATTCTGTTACGAAGAAGACGACCTTCCAGACCAACTTCCCAAGATGTATTCATCTCCGGACGAAGAGTAGGGTTAGGGCCTGTAAATCCGTAACGGTAACCGCCGGCAGTTGTAGATTGTGACTCAAGTGCAGGAAGAATTGAGAGAGGAGGTGCATCCTTACCTACCTTCGCCCAAGAACCTCTCAATTTAATATAACTGAGAACTTCTGAATAAGGTTTTAAGAAAGGAAGGTCACTTACGATAACGCTACCCTCAACACCCGGATAGAAGTAGTGATTGTTTTCTATAGGAAGAGTTGAACTCCAGTCATTACGACCACGGAAAGTCAAGAAAGCTATATTGTTGTAAGAAACTTCAAACGAACCTGAAATAGCTTGCAAACGGCGTGTATTTCTTGCAGATTTGGTATAAATCGAAAGAATATCGCAGTTATTGATTGATTGAAAATCAGGAACCAGGAACTTTTCACCGTGTACCGATAATGTACTGTTTGCTTGTTCTGTTTGGTGGTAACCAACCTGAGCACTTGCAGAGAATTTACCGATATCTTTTTTGTAAGAAGCGATAAAGTTGAATGAAGGATTCGACTGGAACAATCTAGATTGGTCATAAATACCTGTTCCTGTAGCCGATGAAGACCATTGAGGATGGCGGATAATTTCAACCAAAGTAGTACTGTAGTCCCAACCTGCCTGACCACGGATTAACAAATCTTTAATAGGAGTAATGTTAACAGTCATGTTAGAGATAACCCTTCTTGATTCGTCATAATTTTTATTCTTATACAAATCGAAATATGGGTTAAGAACGTCAACATCTGAATATCTGTTTGGATATTTGATTGTACCGTCACCTTTGGTATAAATTCTCATATCATCGGTAAGAGGCCATCTCATTGCAAGGTCAAGTGTTCCGCCTGCACCTTTAGCCACCTTAGTGTTAGTAGTTGCAGCGTAAGACATTGAAGCCTCGATGTTCATCCATTTAGACAATTTAGCTGTTCCTGCTAAGGTGATGTTATCACGAGAGTAATCTGATGTAGG
>CAZOOH010000062.1:0-9534 GCA_964581375.1 uncultured Muribaculaceae bacterium | reverse complement strand
ATATGATCAAAAACCGATGCCCGATCAAAGAGTAAATTTCAGTATAAGCAGATTACTTAAATTAAAGAATTCTGCCAAGTTGGCAATGACAGGTGCTCTGAACTACTCATACAGTTATCAGACATTTTCGAACATGATGAACTCTCGATACGGAGTCTATAATAATATTGCCGACCAACCAGAATTCATTTATTACTATATAGATAACCAATATTCCGTTGACGCAAAAGTGGGTGCAATGCTCAATTTTACCTATTTGAAAGGGAAAAACAAATTGGAATTCAGAAATATTTTTAATCAAATCGGGAAGAATCGTTACACAACACGTTCCGGATGGCAAAATTTAAGTCAGCGTTATGACCAGGAGAAGTATGAGTACCTGTATAACTCAAGAACTACTTATACCGGACAATTTACGGGCGCACACTCATACAATAATATTCAAATAGACTGGAATGCAGGTTACTCGTTTGCTCAGTTAAATCAGCCCGACCGCCGTATTATTAACAGGGAGGAGAACCAAATAGTAGGCGATGCCAATTATGGGCAGATGGGGATTGACCAAAACGAAATTACCAGAGATTTTGTCAAGCTGAACGAACATACAATCACTCCATCTGTAGATATCAAAATTCCGTTCACACTATCCGGTATTCAAACAGAACTGAAAACCGGTCTTTATGGTGAATTCAGAACGAGAGAGTATAAAAACAGACAATTCTTTTACAGGTTCAACCAATATAATTTTCCTTCTGATTTTGTATACAGCGACGTTCTGCAGGATATTTTAAAAGAATCAAACTTTGGCAGCAATAAGCTTTATATATATGAAGATACCGATAACAGAGACAGTTATTCTGCTAAAAATATGCTTGCCGCAGCCTATCTTTCATACAAAATCAACACTGGTAAATTCAATATAATTGCCGGTATAAGAAGCGAGGCAAGAAGAGTTGTTGTTACAAGTTATACTTCAATTTATGAGAATATAACCTCCGACAAGGTGTATGATAATATTGATCTGCACCCCTCTGTAAACGCATCTTACAATCTCGATAAAAAAAATCTGCTGAGAGTGGCCTTAGGCACTGCCTCTAATAATCAGGAATTTAGGGAGTTGTCATCTTCTGTCTTTTATGATTTTAATCTCTTCTCCGATGTAAAGGGTAATACCTCTTTAAAGAGAGCTAAAATATATAATCTTGATTTAAGGTACGAATACTATCCTTCTAATGAGGAGTATATAACATTTGCACTTTTCTATAAACACTTCAATAATCCTATAGAACAAACATACATAGATGCAGGAGGTTCATATACATACACATTTGAGAATGCAAAACAGGCAAATAATTACGGGGTTGAGGCAGATATTCGTAAAAATCTGGCATTTATTGGTCTCAAGAATTTTACTTTAGGATTGAATGCCGCAATTATCTCTTCAAAAGTAAAATTCGACAGAAGTACCAGCCTGGAGCGTGACAGGGCAATGCAAGGTCAGTCACCATATTTGGTGAACACTTCATTGTTTTATGATGCACCGCGTAAAGGCCTGAGTTTAGGAATTTTATACAACAGAATAGG
Organism: uncultured Muribaculaceae bacterium; assembly: GCA_964581375.1. Lineage (GTDB taxonomy): Bacteria > Bacteroidota > Bacteroidia > Bacteroidales > UBA932 > JAFIHK01. The sequence continues at coordinate 7,950 of CAZOOH010000062.1, read as the reverse complement.
GGAGCGATTAGTAGGAATCGGCAGAGTCGATACCAGCTCAGGTGCCTCGATGAACAACGATGTACCAGACACTTATGAGCTGCCCAGAGATGTGTTAGACATTGTAATTAATAAAAAAATCGGGAAATCGCTTGAGATTAAATTCAGCGGAAAAGATCTGTTGAACCAAAGTGTCATTTTTAAACAATACCCAAGATTTGTTGACAGCGACGGAGTAATTCAGGAGCGTTCCCAAATAAGCCGGAATTTTAAACCGGGAGTAAGCATATATTTAGGAGTACAATACACTTTTTAAACAAATATTATGAAAAAAGTATTACAAATTTTATCATTAGTTTTAGTTTTATCGGGTACATATTCATGTACAAAAGAGAACACCGAACCGGGCTCCGATGAGCAGATTATCTTTAACGGAAATCAAATAGGAAGTGGCATTCAGGAGTTCGAAATCACAAAGAATCACGTAATTACTAAAGGAACTTATGTTCTTAAAGGTTGGGTTTATGTTACAGACGGTGCAACATTGACAATAGAAGCCGGAACTGTAATAAAAGGCGACAAAGATACTAAAGCTGCTTTGGTTATAGAGAGAGGCGGAAAACTGATTGCACAAGGGACGGCGTCAAAACCAATTGTTTTTACTTCGAATCAGGCACCTGGCTCCAGAAAACCGGGAGACTGGGGAGGTCTGGTAATTTTAGGAAGAGCAAAAAACAATAAAACCGAGATGATAATTGAAGGCGGTCTCAGATCGAGTCACGGAGGCTCGAATGATGCCGATAATTCAGGAATAATCTCTTATGTTCGGGTTGAATTCGCAGGTTATCCATTTGCAACAGATCAGGAGATCAACGGTGTCACACTTGGTTCTGTTGGAAACGGAACTCAGTTTGACCACGTTCAGGTTTCTTATTCAAATGACGACTCTTTTGAATTTTTCGGAGGGAGTGTGAATGGAAAATATTTAGTGGCATATCACGGGTGGGACGATGACTTTGATACCGACAACGGATATTCAGGTAAACTTCAGTTTGGTTTAGGCGTTAGAAATCCAATGATTGCAGATGTTTCCAGGTCACACGGATTTGAGTCTGACAATGAGGCTAACGGCACTGCATTGTCTCCTCTCACCAAACCGATATTTTCAAACTTTACTTTGATTGGCCCTATTGGTCAGGAAGCATCTTTTCAAAACAACTCTTCTTATATAACAGGCGGAACATTTTACCCGAACAATGGTTCTAAACTTGGGAATTTTCAATCTGCAATGTTAATTCGCAGAAGTTCCAATCTTAATTGTTACAACTCAGTTGCAACCGGATACCCTGTAGGAATTATGATTTGCAACGATAAAGGTTCTCAAACCCAATCTTATGCCACTGCAGGCTCATTGAATATAAAGCGATGCTATATAGCCGGTATGACAATCACCGGAAGTGACAAAGACAACAGTTTTGCCGATCTTTACTCTTCTGATGCAACAAATCTTACACAAGGTCAGGAATCCTTCTCGTCGGCTTATTTTAAGAATTCATCAAATGGTAATACAATTCTGGGAACGATTGGAGCACTTTATCTGGCTCAACCCAATTCACTGATAGCGTCGCCAAACTACGGCCCGGCATCATCAAGCCCGTTAACAGGACGTACATCACTTTTTGCAGATACTCAGTTAAATGACTCGTTTTTCGATAAAGTCGATTTTATTGGAGCATTCCGCTCTTCATCGAGCTCCGATAATTGGATGTCAGGTTGGACTAATTTTAATCCGCAAAGCACTGTATATTAAGTGATTTAAATAAGCTGACTATCTAAAAATAAGCACATCGCCATCCATAATCATATTCATTCTGGATGGCATTTTTATTCCCTTTTTAGATTTATAAAATTTGTATCCGAAGTTGATAGTAAAAAATCTGCCGTATGAGGTTGTCCATCTGTTACTAATATAATCATTAGTCATAACAGTCTGGAATCCTTTCATATTGTTCAGTAAATCGTATCCGCTAATGCTCAGATCGGCATTTCCTTTAAGAAATTTTATTCCTACAGTTGTATTTAATGCATTCTGAGAGACAACACTGTTTTGGGTAGAGTATCTCTTAGAAATTGAAAAATCGTAAAGGGAATTAACATAGATATTTTTGAAAAATATTAAATTGAGAGATAATTGTTCTCCTCCTGTGAGGTAATTACTTTTTTGTCCCAGAGAATTTCTTGAATTAGTATATCTGAATGTTGACATCGAAGAGATCCTTATTTTTTTCGAAAAATTGCTGTTTATCCTGAGACGGTAATCGGCAGAATGAATGTTTGAGATTACCTTTTTATCTCTGATATATGACGGATCCTTATCGAATGTATAGCCTATAGAGTTTGAAACATTACATTTTATGGAATTAACAGGTCTGCTGATATTTATATTTAATAAACCATTAATTTTACCGTCTAAATTTTCGTATGTTGTAAGAGTACCTTGTGCAGGGGCAACATAATCTCCCCATTCAGGCAGGCTGGTGTTTTGAGTAAAATATGTGGTTTTTGTTGCAATTTTATTGTTAGTAAAATTCAGAGATGCCATAATCATATAAGATCTGTTCTTAGTCCCCATAAACATTGCGTTAAATATTAATTTTTGCACATAGCTTTGTTTCAGATTTTGATTTCCTGCTGTCAATTGATAAGGATTTTTAGTGTCAAGATAATTTCGCCACTGCTCAACAGAGGGGACTACACTTTCAGTAGAGTAACCATATTCAAAAAAATTGATTTCATTACCCCTGCTGGAAATAGTAATTGAAGGTAAAAGAGCATTCTGGCTTCTGTAATAATTTCTATCCTGAGGAATTTGTTCGTCTCTGTTTAGTGATACTTTTTTATAACTAAGATTAATATTGAGTGATGAGGCATCGGAAAGTGAAATGCCGGTACCGACACCAATATTGTGAATATTGTGATTCATCGAATAGTTAAAGCTTTTAACTGAATCAATGAAAATATTGTTTAAGTCAGAAACATCCGACACAAATTTTCGCGAAGTACTCTTTTCGTTATGATATTGATATGTGATGCCAAGTCTGTTAAAGAAGCCATCTTCGTCTAAGAATGTATATACGTTAGTATTCATGTCATATACTCTGGTGTGACCCTCGGGGCCACTCTCCAGAACTTTTACCAGACCAGTTGAAGCTAAAGAATCGAGCCTTAGTCCGCTTCCGTTTTTTATTCCGTTTGAAAAATCGGAATTGAGATTAAACGTTAATTTTTTACTCCTGTAAGAGATATAGACGTTGTTGGTATAATTATTATCATTGTTTTTCCCGGAATAAGTCGATTTACTGTTAATCCTGTCGTTATTTAAAACACTCATACCAAATCTTGACTGATTATTTTCGTTTTCTTTAGTCGAATAGGAATTTCGAAATAAAATGTTCAAGTTTTTTTTATTGAAAAGGTTCAAATTCAAATAGATGCTTTTTGTTGTGTTTGTAAGATTATTAATGTTCGTATCATTACTCTCTCTTTTAGAATATTCCGGTACAGGCAGATATATTTTCTGGTTCAAATCTTTTGACTTACTTGCAGAGTTATTATACGAAACGCCACCCTCTACTCTGAAGTTTTCAAATATTAAAAACTTTCCCCATGTTTTATCTATACTGGCATTCAATGACCTCCTCTCATTATATGTCGAAGATGCCCTCATAAACATATTCTCGTCAGGTTTGGTTCCCATTCGGTTGACATTATTCGTCATAGCATTAAGTGAAACAACAAGAGTTTCTGAATATATATTTGATGAAACGCCGGCTGCGTAACGGTTTTTCCCGCTCTTATCGAAATCGTGACCCTCACTTATAAGAGCCTGAATTGTTGAAGCCCCGAAAATAGGATTCTTTGTTTTTATGTTAAGGACTCTAACCTTCTCCTCTCTTTTAGAGTGGTAGGCAGCCTCAGGATCTTTATGTTCTTCATAAGTATTTATAGATACAACCTCACCAGCCGGAATATTCTCCAAAGCAGCCATCTTATCGTCTTTGCCGAATACCATCTTGTCATTCACATAAGTTCTGGCAATGTCTTTGCCGTAAACTTTAATACCCGATTCGGAAATTTCGACACCAGGCATCTTTTTCAAAATTTCGAGAGCAACATCTCCCTCCATAAGCTTAACCGCAGCAGCATTGAATTTTAATGTGTCGCCGCTCCTTATTATTAGAGGAATACTTCCCTTAACTGTAATCTCCTTTAATGTATTTACCTTCTCTTTTAGCCTTATAACGACAGGCATTGTCTTTTGAAGATTAATGATTGTATCGAGAGTTTGGAAATTCAAATGCGATACAGTTATCTTAATTTGACCAACCGGAACCTTCTCAAACGAGAACTTATTCTGATATGCAACAGTGTACATTGAATCCTTGCCCGAAATAAGTCTTACCGCAGCACCATCAGGCATTATAAACTGCTGGGAACGTTCGGAAAACATTACGGTTATTAATCCGATAATATTTGCCTTTTTTGTTTGTGCTTGTAATGAAACTGAAACAAGCGTAATTAGTACCAAAGAGATGCAGCGAATCGCATTAATTGTTCTCATAGCATAAAGATTAATGTAGTTAAAATTGCAAACCACAAGAATTATGCCTGAAATTCAGCTATTTCCCTATTTTTTGATTTTTAAAAATATTGAATTTGAGTAAAACCACAAATCGGCAAAGGCTTTGGATGGATTATTCGGTTCCATGAGTGTGTCCGGGAGAGGGTTTCCTGCCCCATCTGTCTCATTGATAACGCCTATGCCGTGATTTGTTCCGCGAAGTCGAAAGTATGAATCTTTAATAACTTTAGTTCTGAACGTGATCTCTCTCCATCCTTCTCCGAGGTCTTTCCAACTCACTGTTTGTAAGCCGTTTATATCGGCAGATGCAGATTTTTTTCCAAATCTGTGCGTTACTTTGGTTGTAGCTACAGTATCCTTTTTTTGATAGTCGGAGGTTGTATCTGCCGAAAATGAAAGCCTGTCGCGCAGCAAACCGGTGATTACATCTATGTGGTCAACTTCAGGGTTTTTATAATCAGACCATTTATTATTGTTATTCCCCTGTGGATCACGAAACTTTATTGAAAAAGTAATCTCGGCACCTACAGGTACCATTAAAGTCTCTCCCATTGAGGCAGATTTTTTCTTATAAGATATAGAAAAACGAAGAGAATCAATTAAATCGCCCTCCACCACGTAGGTATTTCCGGAACGGAGACCGTCGACTATACCTTGAGCATTATGGGACTTTGTGTAAACATAGTTCTTAAGATATTCTCCAGGTAAAAAATCATCACCTACATCGTGGAAGTCACTGTTTGCAAAAAGAGAGAATACTCTGCCTTCGCTCAACAGTGCGTCCCACAAACCGCCTACTTTTGCTGCATATATTCCGCACCCTCCATAAGTTGAACCACCGGTTGCCCTCTCTTTAGGATATTCACCCCTGACAGCTGCTCCATGGTGACCAGGCATACTTTCAAAACCGAAACATATTCCAGGAGCAATATCGTTCATCTCTCTGAATGTGCCTATTCTATATTTATTCCTTCTCTCGGGATGGCCTGGAACTACCCATGAGGTAGTAGGATAATTTTTTTGAAGCCCTCTGATTGCCTCTATCGCTTTCGAATGTTTTCCGTAAGGTTCAATGCCTTTTGTCCAACCCATTGAAACTCCTCCCAATGTATCTCGGTCTCTGTCGTCGAACTTGAATTCAAACTGAGCAACAGGGGTGCAATCGGGGTTCGAATTGAATTGATTATTAATTATACAAACACTTGCGTGTTCATGACCGGGAACATTCCATTCCAGACCTTGCAATATTGTTTTGCCCGGGTACAGCTTCCGGCTCTCCTTAACTTGAAAGAATGATGTATCCATAATACTTTGCCAACGCCACATTCTCCGATGTCCGTTAAGAGAGTCTCTGTTCCCTTTAAGAATTGGCGGAACAGAAGATTCCCAATAGATATCTTTACCTGTATCCAAACCCGACCATCTGCCGTTTTTTGCATAAGCCCCGCCATGCTCGCTGCTTACCCACCAGTCAAGACCAAGAGCGTTCTCCTTAGACATAACCCAAGGCATTGACCAATAGCCGTCGGTAAATGTTGTATGCTGATGAAAATCGCCTTTTGTGTATCTGCCCTGAGAATTGATAAAAGTTGTAAATGAGCATAGAATAATAGTCACGAAGACCTTTGCATTTTTGATGTAAAGAATTGACATAAGAAAAAATTAGTGTGTTGGAAAATATTAATTTACAGCATTTAAAATAAGGACAACTGAGTCATACTCCTCTTTAAGATTGAGTTTAACCCCTACATCCATAAGGAATCTGCCTGAATAAATCTTGTTGTCGCCAGCAAAATGAGAGACATCGTCCATTTTATTGACCTCTTTTACAGAGTAATTCAAATCAGGATTGAGCCCCTTGAACTTAAAGAGCGGGTGATTAAGTTCCCCAACCTTTTTTTCAAGATAGTATGCAAAGAAAACAGCATTATTCTTATTTTGATCGACATAGATAAGTGAAGATAGCCTCAGATTATCGAATGGCGATATAATTCTGTAAAGGTCGCCGAATTGCACAACAGGACGTATCTGTTTGTAAAGCTTTATTGCAGATATCGAAAAATTCCACTCTTTTTCGTTCATGCTCTTTGGTTGCATCTCTAACCCCAATCGCCCGGTCATAGCAACATCAAAGCGGAATTTTAGAGGAATTACCCTTTGAGTCTGGTGGTTAGGAGCTGCACTTACGTGAGCAGCCATAGTTATTGCCGGGAAAAACTGTGACATTCCCCATTGAGTGTAAATTCTTTGAAGAGCATCGGTGTTGTCACTTGACCAAAATTCGTGGAAGTAAGGCAGATACCCGTATGTTACCCTACCGCCTCCGCTGGCACAAGCCTGCATTGTGGTATTAGGGTGGTTAATTCTTAATCTTTTAAATACACTTTGAAGACCTAAATGGTAGTCAATATACAAGTTAGACTGTTTATCGGCCGATAAGTATGTCGATCCGTAATTTGAGATATCCATATTCGCATCCCACTTGATATAGTCCAAACGCGGGTTTTTATCCAGTAAATCATTAACGATATTGAATACAAAATCCTGAACTGCAGGGTTAGTAAGGTCAAGCACCACCTGTGTTTTACCGCGACCTTTAATTAATTCCCTGTTCCTGTTTTGAAGAACCCAATCAGGATGCTTTTCATAAAATTCACTTGCAGTATTTGCCATTTCGGGCTCAACCCAAATTCCGAATTTAATCCCCCTCTTTTCTGACTCATCAATCAAATTCGAAACACCCGACGGTAATTTTTTAATACTTGTTTGCCAATCACCCAGACCAAGATTGTTGGCATCCCTCGAATATTTATTCCCGAACCAACCATCGTCCAAAACAAAAAGTTCACCACCGATACGAGCAATATCGTCAATCATTTCGGCAATCTTCTTTTCGTCAAAATCGAAATATACTCCCTCCCAGCTGTTCAAAAGTACCTTACGCTCTGTATTACCTCCCAGCATCTTATATTTGCGGGCATAGCTGTGCAGATTTCTGCTGGCTTCACCTTTCCCTTTAGAGCTGTATGTTAATATCAATTCCGGAGTTGAAAAAACTCTCCCTTTTTCTAAAGTGTATTCAGATGCGTAACTATTTATGCCTGCAGTAATATGGAGTTGTGACGCCCTGTCATTTTCAAAAATAATTTTATAATTACCGGTCCAGGCAAGGGTTCCTGCAATAATTTCTCCTGAATCCTCTCCGGCTTTTTCATCTATACTTAAAAAGAAAGATGGATTGTCGTTTTGGGTATTCCTTACACCTTCCATATTTTCAATGATGAATGTACCGCGATTGAGTTCGCTCTCCTCCATCATAAATTCATTGC
>CAZOOH010000061.1:0-9661 GCA_964581375.1 uncultured Muribaculaceae bacterium | reverse complement strand
ATGGTTCATTCGGTTACTCTTTAATAACTGAAGAGGACCCACGACAGGGTAAGGATAGAGCCCCGGATATGGTTCAGTATCGTAGTTGAAATCAATTAGAGTAGCCTTTCCGAACCCTGTTTCAACAAAACAGTTTGCGTGACCGTCAAATTTATGAGAGGGCTCTTTGCCTTCGATAAATTCCAGAATATTCGGAGTCAAAACCTCTGAGGCGAAGTGAACTACCGCACCCGCTTTCGATGTAGGCAGATTCGCTGTATCGCCGAGAACAAATATGTTTTTGTATTTTTCGCTCTGCAGAGTCTCCTTATTGGTAGCAATATAGTTTAAATCGTCGCCCAATCCGCTTTTGGCAATATAATCTGCACCCATGTTCAGCGGTACAAACGACAATACGTCAAATGGCACCTCTCTGCCGTCGTAAGAGATAATCTTTTGATTCTCGTTATCGATTCTTTCGACATAAAAATCGGAAACCACCTCAATGTTCTTCTCTTTCAACAAGCCGCTCAGCATTGCAGATGCCACAGGTTTTGTGAAGACTCCCGAGAGCGGTGTGGTGTAAACGATTTTAACCTTATCTCTCATTCCCTTCTTTGTAAACCAGGCATCTGCCAAAAAAACGAACTCAAGCGGTGCTACAGGGCATTTGTATGGAATCTCGGCTATACTGGAAACCAATGTGCCTCCCTCCCAATCTTTTAAGAAATCGAAAAGGCCTGTTGAACCTTCGTATGAGTAAATGTCGAAAATTTTCTTTCGCCAGAGTTCATCGGTAAGGCCGGGTGTCTCCTGAGGATTGATATGAGTACCTGTTGCTACAATAAGAATGTCGTACTCCAGACTTTCGCCGTCTTCAAAATGAACGGTATTGGCATCTGCCTCAATTCTGTCGATAGTCTTGATGAGAAATTTAACTCCTTTAGGGAGAAACTTGTCTCTCGGTTTTACTACTTGCTCTTTTGTATAGGTTCCGAAAGGGATAAAGATAAACCCCGGTTGATAGAAATGTCTGTTGTCTTTGTCGACAATAACGACCTCCCACTCACTTTTTGAAAGGGCTCTGTATAGTCTGTTTGCCATTATTGTACCGCCGGTACCGGCTCCAAGAATTAGCGCTCTTTTCATAATATGATTTGATGATATTAAATATGTGTAAAAATAAGAAATTAAATGAAACGGGAAAATATTTCCACCTCAAAATTCTATTCCTAATGCAGATTATTCTTAATTTTGGGAAGATTTATTGAAACAGAAATTATGAGAATTATTAGAGAGGTTTGCGCCGATTCGGTTAACTCGGCAATTGCGGCGCAAGAGGGGGGAGCCGAAAGGATTGAATTGTGTCAGGCATTGTCGGAAGACGGACTTACCCCATCGCCTGCCCTGACAGTTTATTGCAAGGCGAATCTCAATTTGGAAGTAATGGTTCTCATACGTCCTCGTCCGGGCGATTTTTGTTATAACGATGCGGAATTCGAAGTTATAAAAAACGATGTCTTATTTTGTAAAGAGGCAGGAGTCGAGGGTGTTGTGGTGGGGTTTCTCGACAAATTCAACAGAGTGGAAAAGGATAGGCTCAGGGAGATTGTGAGTATTGCCGGCGAAATGGAGGTTACTTTTCACAAAGCTTTCGATGTGAGTGAGAATCTGGAGGAGTCTCTTGAGGCAATCATTGAGTGCGGCTGCGACAGAATTCTGACTTCGGGCGGGTGTAAAACTGCCTATGAGGGAAGATTCGTTATAGGGAGGTTAATTGAAAAGGCAGCCGGCAGAATAAAAATTCTTGCGGGCGGAGGAGTTAATCCCGACAATGTACTGGATATAATAAGTGACTCGGGCTGTACCGAATTCCACTTTTCGGCAAAGGCAAAAGTTACCGGAGCAAACGGCAACTCTCATTTTGAATCATCGGCACAAACTATAAAAAACATCATCTCTAAAACCGCAGAGCTATGAAAAAATTGTTTTATCTGCTCCTAATACCTTCTGTATTAATTACTTCATGCAAATCAAGTGAACATTTCATCAAAGAGACCTCTGTGAGAAAAGAGGTTAAAGAGAGGTTTGACGAGAGGCGAAAAGCTCTTTCAAAAAAGAGCGATGTGTTCGACAATTTCAGCTTAAAGGGTATCTCAAAGAGTGAGCGCGAGGCAATGGAGTTTCTTTATGCTTATATGCCTTTGAGCGATTTGGCAGATTATGATTTCAACTTCTTTTTGGCTAATGTTAAGTCCTCTTTTGAGGCTCGCGACTTTTTCCAATGGGGGAGCAAGGTTCCGGACAACATTTTCCGTCACTTTGTTTTGCCGCCGAGGGTAAACAATGAGAATCTGGATTCGGCGAGGATTCTCTTTTTCGGGGAACTTAAGGAGCGTATCAAGAATATGTCTATGTATGAGGCGGCTCTGGAGGTAAATCACTGGTGTCATGAGAAGGTTACTTACAGGGGTTCCGACAACAGGACCTCTGCTCCTCTTGCAAGTATGAAGACGGGGTTTGGGCGCTGCGGGGAGGAGTCGACCTTTACGGTTACCGCTCTGAGGGCTGTGGGAATTCCTGCCCGCCAATGCTATACTCCGCGCTGGGCGCACACCGACGATAATCATGCCTGGGTTGAGGTTTGGTGCTATGGTCAGTGGTATTACATGGGGGCGTGCGAACCGGAGGATGTTTTGAACAAGGCGTGGTTCACCGCTCCGGCAAAAAGGGCCATGATGGTGCATACCAATGTGTTTGGCAACTATACCGGGCCTGAGGAGAAGAGTAAATTTCCGCTCTTTACTAAAATAAATGTGCTTAAAAATTACACTGCAACGAAGAGACTGATTGTAAATGTTACTGATACTGCCGGAGCGCCGGTAGCCGATGCAAGTGTTAAATATTTACTCTACAACTACTCGGAATTTTACCCTATTTACGAGAAGAGTACCGACGAGCAGGGTAACTCTGCGATCACTTCGGGGCTTGGCGACCTTGTGGTTTGGGCATGGAAAGATGGCGCATACGGATACAAACAGGTATCATTGGCTTCGGCCGACTCTGTGAATGTCACTCTCGATAAAATCAAGGGGGGCGAGTACACCGAAGATTTGGATATTACTCCTCCGGCAGCGGGCGCTGTGAATCTTTCGGGAAGCAATAAGGGCGAGATTCACAATGCGAATCGCCTTAAATATGAAGACTCCCTCAGGGGCGCATACCTTGCCACCTTCATGACCCGCGCAAAGGCTGCCGAGATTGCTGTAAAGAGTGGTCTGGACACTGCCTCGGTTTGCAGATTCATTTCTAAAAGCGAGGGGAACTGGAACGACATTAGTCAGTTTATCGAAAAGAACGCTGGTAACGAGAACACATTGAGCTTGTTAGCAACGCTGTCGGACAAAGATTTAAGGGACACTCCTCTTCAAATTCTTCAAAACCACCTCGACAACACTCCTCTTTATGACTCTGCTTCGGGTTACGGAAGGGATGTCTATAATGAGGGGATTCTGGCTCCCGGTGCATCCTATGAGCTTATCCGGGATTGGAGAGCGGTGCTCAAAACTAAGTTTGCGGATATACTCAAAGGGAGCCCCTCCGTTTCCGAAATACAGGAGTGGGTGGCCAAAAATGTAAAAATTGACCCCGACGGCAACTATCCGAGATGTCCGATTTCGCCGGCCGGTGTAAGCAGAATTTTAACTTCGGACAAGCTCTCCCGCGACATCTTCTTTGTTGCACTTTGCCGTACATACGGTATTCCCGCAAAAATCGACAAAGCAACTTCCGTAATTCTCGTTTATACTCAAGGCAGATGGTCTCCTGTAAGTTTCGAGAAGAAAAAACCAACGATAAATTTCGGCACGCTCACACTCACCGTAAAGGGAGGAAAAGCAGCCGCACCTCAATACTGGACCAATTTTACAATTGCACGTTACGAGAACGGCTCATTTGTGGCACTCGATTTTGAAAATGACTCAAGAGTAGCAAAATTCCCGGCAACTCTCTCATTGGAAGAGGGGTATTACAGAATCTGCACAGGAAACAGAATGACAGACGGCTCGGTTTTGGTTCGTAATGAGTATTTTAACATTCAAAAAGACTCCGCAATTACAAAAGAACTGATTATACGGGAGCTCCCGGCAAAAGGAGTTGTTTACGGGACATTAAGCGAAGAGCTTAAACCTCAGCTCAAAAACAGCAAGGGAATGGTGATCTGCTTTATAGACCCGGACAAAGAGCCTACCAAACACATTATGACTGAGTTACCCTCATTAAAAAGCGAATTCGACAAACTCGGAGCAGAATTTGTTTTTGTAGTTCCCCAGTCAAAAATCTCAAAAGGCTTCTCTTTTGAATCATACAAAGGTTTGCCCGCCGGGAGCAGACTTATGCCCGACAATGGAGAGAAAATCCTGACAGGTTTGACAAAAGATTCAAAGCACCCCTTTAGCGGTAACTATCCGTTAATAGTTACAATAAACCCCCGAAACGAAATCGTTTTCGTATCCGAGGGCTATAAAATCGGATTAGCTCAATTTATCTACAAATCGTTGCTATAAATTTGATTTACCGGCTTTAAGAATAATCATTCCCAGAGAGAGTTCGAGCAGGCCGATAATAAAGAACATAGGTTGCATGAAACTTAAGTAACCTATGGAATAAGTTTGTACACAAATCCAGAGAATCATAAACATTCCTAAAACGAGTGCGGCAGATGCTGTGCACTTGTGCCTTTTGAAGGAGAGAACAGCAGCAGCAGTTTGGCAGACTCCGTTAACAAAAAAGAGAAAAAGGCCCGGAATCAAAAAGTTATTAAAATGAGAATTTTTGAGAAGGTCAAGGGTCATCCCCAAATCGGAGCCGTCAGGTTGAACAATCATAGAGAAGCCCGCAGGCAGCGCTCCGAGTGCAATAAATGCTTGTAGAACCCCAAGTGTAATAAAAATACTCTTTTTCATAGTAGTTATTAGTCATTTGGGAGTAAAGTTAAAATAAATATTCTCTACCTTTACACTTACAATTATAAAAATTCTATTTATCCTTAATGAGAAAAGTGCCGGGGCTCCTATGTTTTATTGTAATACTCTCTTCCCTCCTGGCAAGCAGCAATGCATTTGCGCAAAACGACGTTTTTACAATCATCGTTAAAGACACGACCAAAAAGATATTTTTGGAGGGGGCTACAGTTAGAGTCACTTTGGATAAGGCGGTATCTGCAAAAAACACAAATATTCAGGGATTTTGTATTTTCAACCTGTTGCCAAATAAAAGATACTCCATTACCGTAACCTACGTCGGTTATAAGAGTAAAACCGTGAATATTCAAAAGAAGCAAGGGATCAACAGCCTTGAAATCATTATGGAGGAGGATGTCACAAAACTTAACGAGATTATCGTTAAGGCGCAGGAGATTCTGATGGTTGTTAAAGATGACACCGTTAAATATAACATCAACTCAATCAGGACTATGGAGGAAGATGACCTCATCGAAGCCATAAAACAGTTACCCGGTATGACTGTCGACGAAAAGGGCGTCTCCCACATGGGGAGGCCGGTGAGCAGGGTATACGTAAATAAGACGCTTCTGTTCGGGAAGAATAAATCGCAAATGGCCTACTCAAACCTCAAAGCCAATGAAGTAAAGAATATTGAAGTTTATGAAGAGGATACCGACAGGGCAAAATTCCTGGGATTGAAGGAGGGCGAAAAAAATACTGTAATTAATATTGTCACTAAAGAGAAACTGGTCAACATTATTAATGCCGATTTATCTGTCGCAACAGGTGCGGAATCGCAAAGCAGTGATAGTAAATACTTTACATCTGGCAATTTTAGCAAATTCAATGCTTTAAGAACAATGTCGGGTTCTCTGGGTGCAAAAAATTTTTCACCCGGGTTTTCGGCAGATAAGGGCAGAGAGAACTCAGGAAATCTTAACGTTAGTTATACAGAGAACTCAATAAAAAGGATTGAATTTGGTATTGAAGGATCGGCAAATTTCAATAATTCAAAAGGGAATAATATTATCGAGAGAATCTACTTCCCGTCACAAGAGTACGAATCTAAAAAATACTCCGAAAACAGCATTCCTAAAGGGAGTTCTCATACATACAAAGGTGGGGCTAACTTACAGTTTACACTGGACACTTTTAACATTATTCTGGCAGCGATAGACATTAATGACGATAATAACCACAATTCCCGGGTACGGAGCGGGTTTATGGAGGCCGATAACGAAATAATCAGTCGTTTCAATAACACTTCACATAATTCGAACAACAGTAATTATTTTTCGCAGTTTCTTACCTGGTCTCACCGTTTCAGAAAACCCGGCCGATCATTTACTGTTAATTTAATGTCTAAGAACACTGTGAATACAGGAGAGGCCGGCCAAACCGACACTTCTCTTCAAACAACCAACAAAATAAGGGATTACAAAAAATCTCAAATTACAGGGAGCAGTTTTACAGGTTCGTTTCAATACGGAGAACCGTTGTTGAAGGGTGAAGCCGGATTAAAATACGAATTTGTTTATGATAAAGGCACCAATAAACGTGACGCCGAGAATCTGCTTTTAAACATAACCGACTCAATTAACACCTACAGATTCTCAACCGATAAAATGAGACAAGAGCTCAATATGTTTTATCGAAGAAACACCAGAACTTTCAGTCTTAATTCAAACAGTTCGGTTTTTATCAACAAAAACCTCAGAGACGAAAGATTTCCGGAAGACTATGTTTACTCAAGAGTGTTCAGAGGCGCCAACTTCAATTTTAGCATCAGGCGTATTTTCAACACAAAACACACAATAAATGCTAACTACTCAGGAAATACATCCGTTCCCGCTCTGGAGAGCCTAAGAGGAGTAGTAAATAATTCAAATCCGCTATTCCTGTCGGCTGGCAATCCCGATCTGCTCTCAGCATACAATCAATCTGCCGGTATCAGATACTCCTACTTCTCAGAAAACGGGACCACATTCAGCTTTTCGCTTGACGGCTCGAACTCCTTCAACGGCGTGACTGTCAAAAAAACAACCTTTACACAGGATACTTATATAGATAAATACAATTTTACATTTAAAAAAGGGACCACATTCAGTACAAGCATCAACGTAAATGGAATCAAAAAAGCAAACATCAGCTTTAACTTTTCTAAGAACATTACTGCCCTGAAATTTATAATGAGCGGTTCTTTCGGATACAATTATTCAATAAATCCATACTACTCAGGCGAAAATTTAATCAATCAAGTCTCTTCGGGAGTCTCATTAAATTTTCAGGCTAAAAGTAATTTTTCCAGAAAATTTAATATAGACATCAGCTCAGATTCGCGCAAGGGGACAATTAAAAATGGCTCGAAAGGTTCTTCGGGTCAATTTAGCCAAAGAGTCAATTTAGACATTAAGGCCCAAATACTTAAGCGATTCGGATTTAAAAACCAAATGATGTATTACTACTACATTAAACCGGAACTGAACAATTCTAAGATTAACACCTTATTATGGAATATGTCGTTATCCTATAAATTCAAAAAGAATAAAGGCGACATTACACTCACAGCAAAAGACATTTTAAATAAAGCTACCCGGATATCCACATCAGAACGGGAAGATTATATACAAAGCAGTTACAACAACGACGCTATAAAAAGAATTGTACTTTTAAGTTTTAATTATAATTTCAGAGTTAGAAAATAATGAACCTGTTTTAAATTAAAATCGTACTTTTACCCCGAATAATTAAAATGAAATTATCTGCAAATGAAACAAATATACTCAATCATTAAAGGCACAGGATGTTACATTCCCGAAAAACGGATTTTAAATACCGATTTCATGAATTCCGAATTTTACGATATTGACGGAAAAAAAATTGATGCCCCCAATGAGGAGATAATTTCAAAATTTGAGAAAATAACCGAAATAAAAGAGCGCAGGTATGTAACTGACGATCTTAAAGCCTCCGATATAGCTGTTTTTGCCGCACAGAATGCTCTCGAAAATTCAGGTTTCGACAAAGAGAGCCTCGACTATATAATTGTAGCCCACAACTTTGGTGACGTTCAAAGCGGGAACAGACGCTCAGATATCGTTCCCAGCCTGGCAGCAAGAGTAAAAAGCAAATTGGGAATAGAGAACCCGAAAACTATTGCATTTGACGTACCGTTCGGGTGCCCGGGTTGGTTAATGGGAGTTATTCAGGCAGATTATTTCATCCGATCGGGCGATGCCAAAAGAGCAATGATAATTGGAACAGAGACCCTCTCCCGCATATCCGATCCGCACGACAGAGACAGCATGATTTACTCGGACGGCGCAGGAGCTACCATATTTGAAGCTTATGAGAGCGAAGAACCAGTAGGAATTCTTGCCCACTCATCCCGCTCCGACACTGTAAACCATGCATTCCTGCTATGGATGGGGCAATCGAACAATCCCGATTTCAAAGGCAACGATCTATTTTTAAAGATGAACGGCCGTAAACTCTACGAATACGCATTGAACACAGTCCCTTCAGTTGTAAAAGAGGCGCTGGAAAAAGCAAAAGTAGAGCTCAATCAGGTAAAAAAATTATTGATTCACCAGGCAAACGCAAAAATGGACGACGCAATACTTGCCAGATTGTTCAAACTGTATAACAAAACCGAAATCCCGGCAGATATTATGCCTATGACAATTGCAGAACTCGGCAACAGCTCAGTGGCAACACTTCCGACATTACTTGACTTGCTGTTCAGCAACCGGTTAAAAGGGCACAGTGCTGAGTCGAAAGAGATTCTGGTATTCGCTTCCGTTGGCGCAGGAATGAATATCAATTCATTTATTTATAAAATGCCCTGAGTAAAAGAGTATTTACCGCAGGAAAATTGAAGTAATTATTTAGCTGAATTAATTTTTTGATACAGCTCAATTGCGCGCCTTGCCAATACCTTTGCCGGGTCAATAACCTCAACACTCACCCTCTCTTTGTTGAATGCAAGAGGAATCTCAGTACAGCCCAGTATAATAAGTTCAGCCCCGTGAGCTACCACATCATTTCCGGCAACAGCCAGCAGATCTTCGTTTTGCTGATGGTCAGTACCTGCTTTAATTCCATAAATTGCCTTCATCACATTGTTCTCCTGAATCGAATCATTTACAGTTATAACAGTAAAACCTGCTTTTTCGAGTTCATCCTGATAAAGCCTTGTATTTATAGTAGCAGTAGTGCCTAACAGACCAATCTTTTTAAGATTCGGATGCTTCTCTTTAACCTCCTTCACCGCCTCAGTAATCATATTAATAATCGGAACTTTCGTTTGGCTGCTCATATAATCGTAATAGTGGTGCACTGTATTACAAGGCATTACTATACAATACGCCCCGTTTCTCTCAAGCATTCCAATCCCCTCTCTCAGGTATTTATAAATTGAAGTATCGCCGGTTTTAATACATTGCGTTCTGTCGGGTGTTTGCGGCAAACTATATATGATCGTAGGAATATGCTCCTGATCTTTAGTTGCCGGAGTAAGATTTACAACCGTTTTATAAAATTCTGCCGTTGCCATTGGCCCCATACCACCGAAAACTCCGAGAACTTTTCTTTGTTCGGTTGGTGCAGATGCATTGTTGCAAGATGCCAGTGCGGCAAAAACAGCGATTAAGACGAGGAAATTAAGTTTTTTCATAGTG
>CAZOOH010000060.1:0-9784 GCA_964581375.1 uncultured Muribaculaceae bacterium | reverse complement strand
CACATTGTCGCAGTTTGATGCAACCGCTTGATTGTTAGGTGTATGTAAAATGAATCTGACAATTCTTTAGAAAATTCATTTTATACAAACCAGATTAACAAATAGTTGCATCAAACTGCGACAATGTGTCCTGCTGCCGGGTGGGCAAAGTCATTTTTCAAACTATCTTTGTAACTCTGAATTTATTAATCGAATAATTTATTAATTGAATTATGGAAGAGAATTTCAGATACCAAAACGTACCAAAATCCAGAATTGCAACTTTTGATGTTTTTTCGATCGGGCTTTCGAAGCATCATGTGGCAGCGATGCTGGAATTTGATGTGACTGATGTCCGAAAGTGGCTTAAAGAGAGGCGCAAAAACGGTGAAATAGTGTCGTTTAATGCTTGGTTTATTAAAGCGGTGAGTACTGTATTAATGAACCACCCAGAAGCCGCAGGATTTCTTAAAGGTAAGAGTAAGATAGTAATATTCAACGATATAAATGTCTCATTTCTTGTCGAAAAGAGTGGGAGTATGGGGAGAGTACCAATTCCGCTTGTAATCGAAAAGACTAATAAAAAGAGCGCTGCTGAGATATCTTCCGAAATTGAAATTGCAAAAAAGAGGGTTTTGCCGGAGAACGAAATCGTACTTAAGAAAAAACAGACACTTCTAGAGGGAATCTACTATTATCTGCCCGGCATTTTAAGAAGAGCCGTGTGGAAGCTGATTCTCAGAAACCCGGAGTTTGCTTTTAAGAAAATGGGGAATGTTGCAATTACCTCAGTTGGGATGATGGGCCGCATCAATGGCTGGTTTATACATAAATCGGTACATCCTATTTCGTTTGGCGTAGGGTCTGTTATCAAAAAACCAGTTGTGATTAACAACGAAATTCAAATTAGGGAGATTTTGAATGTTACCGTTCTCTTTGACCACGATGTCATTGACGGAGCGCCTATGGTAAGGTGTCTGAACGAGTTTACTTTGACACAGTTTGATGCAATAACGTGATTACTAGATTTATGCAAAACGTTTTGCTTCTATTTTCCAAGTAATCTGTTTTTTAAACAACTAAATATCAGACAATTTCATCAAACTGTGGCAAAGTCGCAAAGTCATTTGTTTAACGAAGAGTGAAATTAACCGGTACGGCAAATTCTCCCGATAGATTTTTCCACTCCGGATTTTCAAGCCCCGGAAGGGTTTTGGCTACTCTTATAAGTTCATCGCCGATTGCTGTATGGTTTATGTCTGAATTATTTTGTGCAGATGCCTGATTAGCAGACCTATATGCTACAACCACAAGTTCCTTCAGCATCGGTGCCTTTACAGCTTCAAATGCCGTAAAGAATTTACAATCGGCAATCACTCCATTTTTAACTCTTACTTTTATAAAGAATTTTCCAGTATCCCCGCTCTCCTTTGCCTGCTGAGGATATCTTAAATTTTGGAAAATGTGTTTTAAGATGTCCGACTGAAGATTTTCAGAAATCGCAGACCCTTTTGTAATGGGATCATTAATTACCTGCGACTTTTGTGGGACAACCACCTTTTGAGGAGATTTTTTATCGGGGCTTTTCATGCTTACATTGTAATTTCTCGCCTCATCAAGGTTTTTGAATTTTGCAGATTCTCTTAATATCTGAATTTTTTTGTCAATCTCAGCACTGACAGGTTTTTTCAATCCGGCAACCTCTTCTGCCAAATCTGAAATGCGGTACGTTTCGTCAAGCTTCATAACTGCAATGTCGGCCAGTTGTTTGAAATAGTCCGTCTCAAAACCGGCTTTGGAAGCGTATTGAGCAATTTTAACAAAAGCAGTAGTATGATAGCCGAATTCATAAGTCATTTGTGCCAGATAAACCATAGTTTCGAAATTTCCGGTTGCTCTTTTGGTATAATTTAATATAGACTTAAGAGCCAGCGAGTTACTTCGTGTTTTTTGATAGATTTTATCAACAGCATTTACTGCCTGAAGGCGGGTCATTTTGTCGGCACTTATTCCGACATTCTCATCAGAGATACTCTTTACTGTAACATATTCAGTTGTAGCAAAAAGAGATACTGCTCCGGCTAACATAGGTATAAGCAGAACAACTTTGAAAGCTCTGGCCGGATTTGATTGTTTTTTTAGCATCATTTTAATTCTTTTTTTGAAGTTACCGCTGCATAAGTTGTTCACGACCGGTATGGAATAACTTTGCGAGGTACCAAGTGCGATTAATAAATATTGATATGTTTTAGCATCGATGCCTTTTTGAATTACCCTGTTGTCGGCTTGAAACTCGTGAAGAGTTACAAGTTCGTTTTTTAACAGCCGGGTAAAAGGGTTGAACCAGTGCAGTGCTGTAAGCAGATTTATGAGCAACAAATCAAAATCGTGACCGAATTTTATATGCGCCAGCTCATGTTCTAAAATTATCTGCCCGTTCTCCGCAAAATCCTTTTGAGAAATAACGATTATTCCAAACCAGTTGAATGGAATAATTTGTTCAGGATATAGATATATTATCCCTTTTGAGGTTCTCACCCTTTCAGATTCAGAGAGAATCTGCAAAATTCTCACAATCCCTGTAATGTATTTACTTAAGAAAAATAGTACGCCTACAACGTAGATTGCGAACAGCGCAAATATGATAATATCTGCCGTCTCTGTTGAATCAGGCACTGTATTTAGCTGAACCTGATTTGATAAACCCGCTGTTTCTTCCGTTTGCAAAACAATATCGACCGCCGGAACCTCTTTCACAATTGAAATAGTCCATACAGGTAAAACCATTGAAATTACTACAGAACCAATTATGACAGCTCTGTTGAGAACAAAAAAGGTCTCTTTCGAAAGCAGATATTTATAAATAAGATAGAAAGCGGCAAGACATGCTCCAGATTTCATCAGATATTCAAGTAGTTGTATCATTTCTTATGAGTTTTTGCGGTTTCGATCTCCTCGATTAATCTTTTAAGCTCCTCAAGACCAATTTTATCCTGCTTTACAAATGCCGATACAACATCCATATAGGATTTTTCGAAGTATTTGTCAATCATGCCGCTTATTCTTTTTTCGCCGAACTCCTCAGGAGTGACTACCGGAAAGTATTGGTAAGTATATCCAAATTGATTGTGCGAAAGAAATCCCTTAGCCTCCAAAGATCTTACGATAGTTGAGATGGTGTTGAAATGAGGTTTTGGCTCCGGAAATAAGTCGATAAGCTCTTTTACATGCATAGCTCCCTTTTCCCAGTAGTATGCCATAATCTCCTCCTCTTTTGCAGTCAGTTTTTCCATTTTGCAGATGTTTTAATTTTCTAAAACAAATTTAAACGGAATTTTTTAGTTTGCAAACTATATTTTGCAGTTTAAATAATCATCCAAGCTAAGAACACACCTGGCACTTTGACACAGTTTGATGCAACTACTAGGTAATCAGATGTTTAAAAAACGGATTTATTGGAAGATTTAGAAATGCATTTTGCATAGGTCTGACAAACAAGTCTTTACATCAAACTGTGTCAAAGTGTCCTGCCCTGCTGAAAGTGTCCTGCTGAAAGTGTCCTGTTGGTGGGTGCTGCTTGTGGCAAAGGCTGCTTCCGAAGGTCCGCTGCCGTGCTTACCGGACCTATTTGAGTCGGTCGATGTAAAGGATTCCCTCCAGGTGGTCGATTTCGTGCTGGAAGATTACTGCGGTATAACCGGAAACTGTGTCGGTTTTGGGTTTAAGAGTCTTTTCGTCTAAATAGCGAACGATAACCTGAGTCGATCGCATTACCTCTTCGTGGCGGTTTGGTACTGACAGGCAACCTTCACCACCGAGCTGACACTCTTTAGAATATTCAACTATGTAAGGATTTATATAGAATTTAAAAGGTTCTCCCTTTTTGTCGATTCGTTGTACAATAATTAATCTTTTACTTATACCCACCTGCGGAGCAGCAATCCCAACCCCTGGATTGGTAGTATCCTGAACAGTTGCCAGCAACCTCTCTTTCAGAATAGAAAAATACTCCGATTTGATATCTGCCTTATTTAGATCCGGAGCTATTTTCCGAAGGACGACAGTGTCCTGAGGATTGTCTATGGTATATAGTTTAAATATTTTAGAAGAACTTTCCTGTGTAATTATGTTAATTTCGTCGCTCGTGAATGTTACAGATTCTGAGCAGGCTGTTAAAGTCATAACTGCTGATATTAAAATAAGTGTAATTATATTTTTCATGTCTCAAAATATAGAGAACGTTAAAAAAATGGATTTTATTAGTGCAAAGGTAGTTAAAAAAGCTTACTTTTGCCCTCCCATAACTTAAACAAAATATGAGCTATTTAGGCGAATTTATATCAATATCGGTAGCACTTTCATGGACAATGTCGGCACTCTTCTTCGAATATGCCGGCAAAAAAATAGGTTCACTTTCAGTAAATTTAATCAGATTGGTTTTCGGTTTCCTCATGCTGGGCGGGCTTTTGCTACTATTTACCGGGTCTATGCTTCCGGTTGGTGCAGATGCCAAAACCTGGTTCTGGATGTCGCTCTCGGGATTAGTTGGTTTCGTCTTTGGCGACCTATGCCTGTTTTACTCATATTTAATTATAACAGCAAGATTTTCTCAGCTTTTAATGACTCTTGCACCTCCGTTTGCCGCTCTTTTCGGATGGATTTTGCTGGGCGAAAAACTTACTGGAGCGGGATTCCTTGGTATGGCTGTAACTCTCACGGGGATCGCAATCTCTGTCTTAAAAAGAGGAAGTAATTCAAGTTCCGGAGTAATAAATGAAGGAGTAATAAATGAAGGAGTAATAAAAGAGGGAGTAGCCGAAGTAAGTGCTGTAAATGATAACACTCCGGTTATTGCCGAGGGCAAAAAAACCAAAATTATTGGGAACCTGCATCTGCACTTGCCTTTAAAAGGAGTACTGCTTGGCATTGGCGGTGCACTTGGGCAGGGGCTCGGAATAGTTCTCAGTAAACAGGGAATGATTAGCTACCATGAAGCTTTGGGGGCAGATAGCCCTATCGGTTCATTTGTCCCTTTTGCTGCAACTCAAATAAGGATTATTACAGGAGTTGTGGGTTTTGTTCTCATTATTTTGTTGTCTAAAAGAATGGAAGCATTTAAGGGTGCCTTGAAAAATCGAAAAGGAATTACCGCAACATTTTTCGGATCAATTTTCGGCCCCTTTGTGGGGGTGTCCCTTTCGCTCATGGCTGTTCAGTACACAAATACGGCAATCGCCTCTACAATAATGGCCACAACGCCTATCATCATCATAGTGCCGTATATTTTACTATATAAAAAGAAAATATCTGCAATCGAAATCCTGGGTGCTCTGCTAAGTGTAGGAGGGGTGTCGCTCTTCTTTTTGTTATAATCTATTTAAACAGCGCCCTCACCAGCGCAGGAATGTCGGGGATTTCTATAACGGAAATTGAGGCCTCGGTTCCTTTCTTCTTAGGTTTATCCTGGGTTTTTGGGGTGTTGTAGGCAGATATGAATATTTTCTCGAATCCGAGTTTTTCGGCTTCGGCAATTCGTCGTTCGATTTGACCGACAGGGCGGATTTCGCCGCTCAAGCCGACTTCTCCCGCAAAACAGTAACGGGGCGAAATGTACAAGTCGAAATTACTAGACAAAATTGCGGCGACAACAGCCAGGTCGCAGGCGGGGTCATTAACTTTGAGGCCACCGGCCATGTTCAGAAATACATCTTTTGCCGAAAGTTTGAAACCGGCCCTCTTTTCGAGAACGGCAAGCAACATGTTCATACGTCTTACATCGAAGCCGGTGGCCGAACGCTGAGGCATTCCATAAGCCGCTGTACTTACAAGTGACTGTATTTCAATTAAAAACGGACGAGTTCCGTCGAGCATTGCCCCCACGGCTATTCCCGAAAGGTTCTCTCCATGCATAGGGATAAGCATCTCAGAAGGATTGCTAACCTCGCGAAGACCTGTATTAAGCATTTCGAAGATTGCAATTTCGGCTGTCGAACCGAATCTGTTTTTAATTCCGCGAAGTATTCGGTATGAGTGACGGGTGTCGCCCTCAAACTGGAGTACTACATCTACGATGTGTTCCAGAACTTTAGGGCCGGCGATGCTCCCCTCTTTTGTGATATGGCCTATGAGTATGGTGGGGGTATTTGTCTCTTTGGCATATTTGAGGAGCATCGCCGCGCACTCCCGTACCTGCGATACGGAACCGGGCGAGCTTTCGAGAGCATCGGAATAGATTGTTTGGATTGAGTCAATAATTATTAAGCCGGGATTTGTTTCGCGAGCCCTCATAATAATATTTTCGAGCAGAGTTTCGCTAAGGACCAGGCATTTGGAGTCGTCGCCACCTAACCGTTGCGCCCTGAGTTTAATTTGTTTGGCGCTCTCTTCGCCCGATACATATAAGGTAAGCAGTTCGGGCGTTTGCAACGGTATTTGCAGGCTTAGCGTCGATTTTCCGATTCCGGGTTCGCCTCCGATGAGAATCATCGAACCCTCTACAAGCCCGCCTCCAAGTACTCTGTCCAGTTCGGCATTGCCCAACGATATGCGACTCTCTTCATTGAAAGTGATATTTGATAAAGCTTCAGGTTTAGAATTTGCTCCGCTCAAAAACGACATTCCGCGTGCACCGCTTGCCCCCGACTCCTTACTGATAAGCTCCTCCACCATCGTATTCCACTCTCCGCAAGCAGGGCATCTGCCTAACCACTTTGCACTCTCATTGCCGCAATTGCTGCAAAACCAAGCCTTCTTAACCTTTGCCATGACCATTATAATAATTGTGAACGAATAAAAACGGACCCTTAATACGGGCTAATTTAGTTAATATTTTCTAAATTTGTTTGTTAAACTTTAAAACTATGAAAATGAAACGGGCTTTGATTTTATTGTTGATGGCTTTTGTTGCATTGCCGGAGAAAACGCCGGCACAGGAACTTGTTAATCACATCGAAAATTACGCTAAAAAGGTAAAGAGTGACTGGGGTATTCCAGGCATGGCCATGAGTATTGTAAAGGACGGGAAACTTGTCTATTCCGGAGGGTTTGGGGTGAAAGATATCGCTAAAAGTGAAAACGATAATGACAACAAAATCGACGAAAACACTGTTTTCCAAATCGGTTCAGTTTCAAAGTCTTTCACTGCCGCAGTAATGGCCTCGCTTGTAGATGAGGGAAAAGTAAAATGGGATGACACTGTAAAAAATATTCTGCCCGATTTCAAAATGTACGACAAATGGGTTGAAGAGAATCTGCAGGTAAAAGACATAATGACTCACAGAAGTGGTCTTAAAGGGCAGATGGGTACTTATATTCCGAATATGGGCTACGGAAGGGAAGATGTTTACAAAATGATTGCCCTGATGAAGCCAAAATACAGTTTTAGAGGAAGTTACGAATACAATAATATTACATTTATAATTGCTCAAAAAATTATCGAAAAACTTTCGGGTAAATCCTGGGAGGAGAATGTTCAAGAACGCATATTTAAACCGCTGGGAATGAACTTGTCGTCTGTAAATGAGGATGGTTTTAAAGGGTCTAAAGACGTTGCCATACCTCACGATAACGGTTATGTAATTAAAAAAGGGGTTGCAGATAAATTGGATTCGCTTACCGTAAAACTTAAAGAGTATCTGCCTCAAATTGACTCTGTATATGCAAGCCCGATTTACGGCGAAGAGCAGGCGCTTCATTGGCTTACCGTTATAGGTCCGGCCGGTTCTGTAAATTCAACTGTAACCGATCTTGTAAAATATGCGCAATTTCATCTGAACAACGGAAAAGTACCCGAAACCGGATTTGTTTTTAATTCGGCTGCCGATCCTGCTTTGAATTTGGGAACTCAATCTTCGGGTAAATTTAAGGAGGTAATCTCACGCAAAAACATGGAGTATCTGCACAGAGGACAAACAATTACTTCGCAGGATTCGACCAGAACAACTCTTTACGGACATTGTTGGTTTATTGAGCAAAACAATCGCTACAGACTCTATTTCCATACAGGCACTACATGGGGTTTTACCGCACTGGTTGCCTATGTCCCAGAACTAAAGCTGGGCATGGCTATTCTGGTGAATTCCGAGGCCAGTTCGTCTCCTCGTTACGCAATCATGCGAAGGGTAATCGATTTATATTTGACCGACAAAGAGTTGAACGATTGTAAAGATTGCAAAGAGAGCAAGGTGGGAGAAGATTGCAAAGATTGCAAGGAGAGCAAAGTGAGCGAAGAGTGTAAAGATTGCAAGGAGAGCAAAGTGAGCGAAGAGTGCGAAAGTTGCAGTGGCTGCAAGGTGGCGGCAGATATGTTAAATGTATACAAGGGGAAAAAATTAAGGGATTATAATGCAGAATATGTTGGAGAGTGGGCCCAAAGCGGAAGAGAATCTGCACTTAAATATAGTAAAAGGGTTCCTGAGAAAAAGGAACCTGCTCCCGATTTTAGCAAATTAGTGGGAGTTTACGATAAAGGAGATTTGTTCGGGAAAGCTGTTGTGAGCCTTGAGAATGACACTCTGTATATTACTGCCGGACCATTGGGCTGGAAGCACAAATTAAT
This sequence comes from uncultured Muribaculaceae bacterium, assembly GCA_964581375.1. GTDB lineage: Bacteria > Bacteroidota > Bacteroidia > Bacteroidales > UBA932 > JAFIHK01. Next base: position 1,248 of record CAZOOH010000060.1, on the reverse strand, counting down.
TCATCGCAGCGGCGAAAAATTCTCTTTTCGTTCTGACGGGCACGAATTTCCTGTAAAATTTATTTACAAAGAGAAAAAGAGGAAACCGAAAAAAGAGTTATCTTCGAATGATTTGAAGAGAAGGAAGATTCAAGGTCTGGATATTGACTTCGGTTATGGAGAGGACTTCGGAATCTGGAAAAAACAGCGCTAAAATTTTTGTAACCCTTAACAACGTTGAAACGAGTATAGAAAACTTTAAATAAAGGAAAGAAAACAAAGCAAAACATTAACAATCAAGTAAATAATTAGCAGAATATTTAACTTACTGAAAATTTTAAAAAGATAAACAAACTATATGAAAAACAGGACTATGAATAAATTATTAGTTACAAAATTCTCTTTTATAATGGGGGTTATTCTTGGTGCCTCTATTACCATTTTACCTTTAACTGCAAACTCGCAAAATGCAGCTCCCAAAAAACCGGTTATCGGAATCTCTTCTACTTCGGGCGAAGGCAGCGCAACAAGTGCTCCTTTGACTTATGTTAAATCGGTTATAAGAGCAGGTGGTGTTCCGGTTGTATTACCCGTTACTTCCGATCCTGAATTGTTGTCAAGAATGCTGGATGCTGTAGATGCAGTTATTATGACAGGCGGCGAAGATATTGACCCGCTTAAATGGTTCAACGAAGAACCTGTTGCTGCATTGGGCGAAGTTGCACCCGAAAGAGATGCTTTCGATATTGCTTTAATTCGGATGGCTGTAGGCAGAGGATTGCCTGTACTTGGCATCTGCCGTGGAGAACAACTTATGAATGTGGCATTTGGGGGAACTTTGTATCAAGATATACCGTCTCAGGCTAAATCATTTGTTAAGCACAGCCAAAAAGCTCCGGGTTGGTACGGTACTCACTCAATTAAAATTGACAAAACTTCTCTTCTTTTTAAGCAGATAGGAGTTGACAGTGTTGCAGTGAATACATTTCACCATCAGGCTGTAAAAGATATAGCACCCGGTTTCAGAATTACAGCCCGTTCAAAAGACGGAATTGTAGAGGCAATCGAAAAAATTGGCTCCGACAAAGTTTTTGCTACACAGTTCCATCCGGAAGTATTTACCGCCAACGGATACGACACCTTCCTGGGAATTTTCAAATATCTGATCGAGAAAGCATCTTCTAATAAAAAGTAATTTTGGACCATTCAGTTTAGTATAATGTGCCACGTGGCGTGGCACATTATTTTTATTTAACTGGTTTCCAAAAG
>CAZOOH010000059.1:0-10089 GCA_964581375.1 uncultured Muribaculaceae bacterium | reverse complement strand
GACGGAAATAAAGTCTCTTATTTGGGATTTGATTAAAAATAATTACGAATATGTAGACGTTGTAGCATTAAGCTTTGATAATAAAAAGTATATTTATAACGGGCAGATGAAATCGATCAGCCCCAATCGGTTTTCTTCACCTTCCGACAATTACGGCCCGGAGAACAAATCAGAATCAGTACCAAATATATTTATAAGGAGTGGCGATTCAATTTATTTTCACAATGTAGTTAATGATAATTTTTTGAATCAACGAAGTTCTGTAGACATTCTGATTAATTTCGAAAGATTAGCTCATACGATTGTTCAAAATGCTGAGACTGACGGCTATTTGTTTGCAATTACCAAATCCAATGATGAATTTATTTTCGGAAATAAAAATCTGCTCTCAAATAAAGAGAAGCAGGTCTATAATTTTAAGAGTAACGCAAGTGATTTAAAGCTATATTATTACAGAGTGAATCCTATTTTATCGGGGTTTTTTACAAAATATTTACCATGGATAGGAAGACTTTTCACTCTGTTTATTTTGATTGTTGTTTCCTTATATTTCAGAAACAGAAATCGGGCTGAACGAAATCTGAGGTTATATAAAATATTGTCCGATAATGCAAAGGATGTCGTTTGGGTTTATAATCTGAATAAAAACAGCTTCACGTACATCAGTCCTTCTGTATTTTGGCACCGAGGATTCACTCAGGAGGAGGCTATGAAACAAAAGTTGACTGATTCTTTATCGGAAGAGTCCCAAAAATACATTAACGGTATTCTTCGTGAAAGGATAGATGAGTACAAAGAGAGCCTAATAAATAAAGAGTACCTTATAGAAATTCAGCAGCTTAGAAAAGACGGAAGTAAATTTTGGGCCGAAATTAGTTATACAGTAAAATTCAATGAAGAGAATGAATTAGAAATTATCGGTAATACAAGAAAGATTGATGCCCGAAAAGAGAGTGAACTCGAGATGAAGAAGATTAACCGAGAGTTAATGATAACTTCTCAATTGGAAAAATCATTATTGGAAAGAAAACTTGAAGAGGAGGTATTAAATGATGTCTGTTCTCTCATAACCAATAATCTCGGCTATAAACTTGCGTGGATTGGTTATGCCATGCAGGATAAAGAAAAAAGTGTGAAACCGATTGCTTTTGAGGGAATTGGCAGAGAGTATATTTTAAAAGCAAATGTATCTTATGATGCTTCGCAAAAAAATGGACAGGGGCCAACCGGCAGAGCTATAAGGAATCGTACCTCGGTTATTTCTAATGATATTCAGAATGACACAAGTATGACTCTTTGGCTCGAAAATGCAAACAAGTACGGATTCACATCTTCAATTGCTATTCCATTGATAAATGGCGAAATTGTTTTGGGAGCTTTGATGATTTATTCTTCCGATGTAAATGCCTTTGATAAGCAAGAGGTTGAGTTTTTAGAAAAACTTGCTTTAAATCTCTCTGAAGGGATTTCCTATATTCGAATTAAAGCAGATAACAGAGCTACCAGAGAGCGATTGAGTCAAGTTCAGGAGCTTTCGGGATTGTGCAGCTGGGAAATTGATTTCGCAACGCAGGAGTATAAGCTGTATGAAAATTGCGAGAATATATTCGGGATAAATCTTTCAGATAATAATGATTTTAATTTTAACAGCTTCTTTAAAAATAAATTATATGAAAGTGACAAACAATCAATTGATTATGTTTTTCATGAAGTAATTTCAACAAAAAATCCTAAGAGTCTGGAAATAAGATTTAGAAAATCTGAGAGTGAAACTATTTGGTTGAAGAATAAATTTTATCCAATTATTGAATTGGAAAATGTGATTGGTATAAAAGCTATCTCGATGGATATTACGGAATCCAAGAAGATCAGTGAAGAGTTGCACAAGTTATTGATAGCAGTCGAACAGAGTCCTGCAAGTATAGTATTAACCGATGTTAACGGAGATATTGAGTTTGTGAATCCTCAGTTTACCGTAACTACAGGCTACACAAAAGAAGAAGTATTAGGTAAAAATCCGAGAGTACTAAAATCCTCTTTGCATGATAAAAAGTTCTACCAGGACTTGTGGAATACAATCTCTTCGGGCAAACAATGGAAAGGTATATTTTTTAACAGGAAAAAAGACTCAACTATCTACTATGAAAGCGCAATAATATCTCCAATTTTAAGTGAAAAAGGAGAAATCACTAATTATCTTGCTATTAAAGACAATATTACCGAAAAATTCCAAGCCGAAAGGGCACTAAAATTAAGCGAAGCAAGATTTAGGGCAATTGTAGATAATTCACTGACAGGCATAGCAATTATTGACGAGGAGGGAAAGCTGATTTATACAAATCCATCTACCAAAGCTATCCATGGATATAATCAGGATGAGTTATTGGGGAGTTTGTTTGCAAATATTATACATCAGGATGATAAAGATCAGGCTGAGAAGATTCTATTCGATATTGCTTCCGGCCTTAAACATTTTGCTATTGAAGAGCTGCGGCTTGTTCATAAGGTAACCAAAAAGATTGTGTGGGTTAATTTGAGTATATCTAAATATCCGAAAGTAGACGATTTTGAATCGGAGAGGATTCTGCTTTTATTCCAGGATATAACTAAACATAAAGAGGCCGAAATACAACTTCGTCAGTCAATTATTACCAGAGATAAAATGTTCTCGATTATTTCTCATGACTTAAGGGGGCCGATTGGTAATCTGATTCCTCTCTTTGATATGTTTTCGAATAAAGAGACGAGTGAGGCTTTAAGAAATGAGTTGATAAAAGAGATGCGCAGGACTACTGCAACTACTTATGACTTGCTTGAAAATCTGCTCAGCTGGTCTAAGTTTCAAACCAAATCAATTAGTTTGGTACCCGCCAACTTTAACGTAAATGATACAATTGAAGAGATTGTGGAACTGTACCAAAATGATGCAAATCAAAAAAATATTTCAATTTCAATTGATTCGGTTGGTAAAAATTATGTTTTTGCCGATAAAAATTCTGTTAACCTCATCATCAGGAATATTTTGTATAATGCAATTAAGTTTACTCCGAAGTTTGGAAAGATATCTTTGAAAGCGCAGGTAAAAGAGGGTGTTGTGTTTGTATCGGTAACCGATTCGGGAATAGGTATGACCGAAGATGTTGCAAAAAATATTTTTAACAAAGATACTTTCTATACCTCTTATGGAACTAATAATGAAATTGGTACCGGTCTTGGCCTTCAGCTTTGCAGAGAATTTGTTATCAAGAACGGTGGTAAGATAAATGTGATAAGTAAAGTGGGCAAAGGAACCACTTTTGAATTTACTCTTCCTAAAGGTAAGCATGTATCTGCAAAAGAGACGCTGGTTATTCCAAAAATCAAAACAAACGCTAACTCATTGATTAATAAAAAGATTTTACTTGTTGAGGACGATAAATTTAATCTGGTTTATACTAAATCGTTGTTTGAAAAATGGAAGGTCTCTTACGATGTTGCTGGAAACGGAGAAGAGGCAATTTCATTATTATCGGTCAACAAATACGATATTGTTGTGATGGATCTTGAGATGCCGGTTATGGATGGAATTACCACTTGTATTCATATTCGTACGCAACTAAAACTGGATCTGCCCGTAATTGCAATTTCGGCAAATATTGGAAGTGATATTGTAGAAAAAACTCAAAGAGCCGGATTTACCGATTATGTAAGTAAACCTATTGACTCCGGATTCTTGTTTGTAAAAATTGCAAATGCTCTTAAAATTAAGGTAGAGGGAGATGAGATTGTATCCGGGCTTACTTCGACTCAATATTCGCAAGATTCTTCGTATAGCAGTCTTGAACAACTGAAACTTGCATTCGGCGACGATATGGAAATTACAAAAGAGATGATATTTAAATTTTTAGAGGTTACACCTTCTTACTATAAAGATATGGTTTACTACTATGAAATAAGCGACTTCCAGAATCTCCGTCAAATTGCACATAAACTTAAATCCAGTATTGGATTTTTTACTACAGAAGACCTGGCTCATGAAGTTAAACTTATTAATGATTATGCCGGTACCGCCGATACTTACAATCTGGAACCGGTGATGATTCACTTTAAAGAGTGGTTCCCAAAATTATGTGATGAACTAAAACTAATTAAATTATAGTCTTTATGTCTTTTCTTAGAGTCCTTTTGGCAATATTGTTCCCGCCTCTCTCAGTCATCGACAAAGGGTGTGGTTCTGTTTTAATAGTATTCTTGCTAACGCTTGCAGGTTGGGTACCCGGTGTGATTGCAGCATTAATAATTCTAAATAAAAATTAAACATTCACATGCGGAGCATATCTGTTTTTTGCGGTTCCAGTACCGGTAATGATAATAAGTTTATCGACGAAACTATAAAATTGGGAGAGTATTTAGCTGAAAAAAATATTTTGCTTGTTTATGGCGGTTCAAACGTAGGGCTTATGGCTATTTTGGCAGATTCTGCTCTGGCAGCGGGAGGTAAGGTTACAGGAGTAATTCCGGCTTTTCTTGAATCTAAAGAGATTGCACATAAAGGGTTGACAGAAATTCATATAGTACAGTCATTACAAGAGAGAAAAACTCTGATGGACGAACTCTCGGACGGAGTAATTGCCTTACCGGGGGGATTCGGTACTCTTGATGAATTATTTGAAATGCTTACCTGGGCTCAATTAGGTCTTCATAAAAAGCCTATAGGTATTTTAAATATAAATGGTTATTACGACGATTTATTTAAACTATTACTTAAAATGACTGACAATGGACTTCTTAAAGAGGTTAACAGGCAGATGCTCCTATTTGGTAATAGTGTTGAAGAGTTGATCTTTAAGATGGAAAATTATGTGGCACCAAATGTAGAAAAATGGATAGATCGTCATAAATAATTCTTAATTTTGCCCATCCAAAATAATATTCCAATGAAAAAAGTATTTCTTATGATTGCTTCCGGCATTCTAATCTTATCCGGTTGTAATTCTAACAAAGTTGCAAAAGAGAGTCTTCAATCAAGAATCTCAGGCGAATTAACTCAAAGCGCAAAATATGAGGCGTTTGCAAAAAAAGCAGCCGATGAAGGTCAGGCTAGTACAGCCGCTGCATTTCAGGCACTTGCAAAATCGGGCTCCATTGTAGCATCAAAAATGACAGCTTTACTTGAAGATTTAGGAGGGAAGCCTCTTGAATTCAAACCCGAATTTGAAATCAAATCGAATCAGGAAAATATCGATGAAACAGTTCTGGTACTCTCTATGGAATCGACTTCGATTTATGGTGTATTAATTGATACTTTATCAAAAATTAAATCGGATGAATCTTTAAATATTTTTAAAACAGCTCAGCAAATTAAATTAAAACAATCTGAGATCTTTAGCAATTTTGCAACTCAATTGCGTACTGCTACAGATTCTACTCAAACATTTACTTTCGGAGTTTGCGGAGTTTGCGGAAACATTTATGATATGGCTAAGGCAGATGACCTTTGCGCTATTTGTAAAGAGCCTAAAGAGAAGTTCATTATTTTTAAATAATACATGTTAGAGTCCTCTGTTTTGCAAAAATGGAGGATAACCACACCATTAAAGTAACGACGCCAAAAAATAAATAAAAAGAGGCTGACCAAAATTTGATTTTTGGTCAGCCTTTTTTTTGTTATAAGGATATAACCCTATTTTTTAAGAGCTTGCGAAACAGCAACTGCTACTGCAACCGATGCTCCAACCATTGGATTATTACCCATTCCAATCAGACCCATCATCTCAACGTGAGCGGGAACCGAAGAAGAGCCTGCAAATTGAGCATCTGAGTGCATACGTCCCATTGTGTCGGTCATACCGTAAGATGCAGGACCGGCAGCCATATTGTCGGGATGGAGAGTACGACCAGTACCTCCGCCTGATGCAACGGAAAAGTATTTCTTACCCTGTTCAATACACTCTTTCTTGTAAGTTCCGGCAACAGGATGCTGGAAACGTGTAGGATTTGTAGAGTTTCCTGTAATAGAAACGTCAACACCCTCTTTGTGAAGGATAGCCACACCTTCGCGAACATCATCTGCCCCGTAGCAATTTACTTTTGCTTTTTCGCCTTCTGAATATGCTTTTCTGTTAACCTCTTTCAGTTCTCCGGTTGCATAGTCAAATTGAGTTTGAACATAAGTAAATCCGTTAACACGGGCAATAATTTTTGCTGCGTCTTTGCCGAGTCCGTTAAGAATTACTCTTAAAGGCTCTTTTCTTACTCTGTTTGCAGATTTTGCAATTCCGATAGCTCCCTCTGCTGCTGCAAATGACTCGTGACCTGCAAGGAATGCAAAACATTTTGTCTCTTCACGTAAAAGCATAGCAGCCAAGTTACCGTGACCGATACCTACTTTCCTGTCATCTGCCACAGAACCCGGAATGCAAAAGGCTTGAAGACCTTCGCCAAGTGTAGCGGCAATATCGGCAGCCTCTGTCTGACCCTTCTTAATAGCAATTGCTGCACCTACTGTATAGGCCCACATTGCATTCTCAAAAGCAATCGGTTGAATATCTTTTACAACTTTGTAAACATCCACTCCGATTTTTTCGCAAATCTCTTTAGCCTCTTCAACCGAAGAGATTCCGTAAGACTCAAGCACTTTGTTTATCTGCTTGATTCTTCTGTCATAACTTTCAAATAATGGCATAATAAATTCTCCTATTCTTTTCTCGGGTCAATAACTTTAACAGCATCCTCAATACGGCCGTATTTGCCTGAAGCTTTTTTTAGAGCTTCGTTGGCATCTGTGCCGCCTTTAATCATATCCATCATACGACCTAAGTTAACAAACTCATAGCCAATGATTTCGTTGTCGCTATCCAGCCCGATTCTGGTAACATAGCCTTCGGCCATCTCCATATAACGTGGTCCTTTTGCGCTAGTGCTGTACATAGTACCGGTTACGCTGCGAAGACCTTTTCCCAAATCTTCCAGGCCTGCTCCGATTGGTAAACCTCCCTCCGAAAATGCAGTTTGTGTTCTTCCGTAAACAATCTGAAGGAATAATTCGCGCATTGCTGTGTTTATAGCATCGCAAACAAGATCGGTATTGAGGGCTTCAAGGATTGTTTTGCCGGAAAGAATTTCAGCAGCCATAGCAGCTGAGTGAGTCATTCCGGTACAACCGATTGTCTCAACGAGAGCCTCTTCAATAATTCCGTCTTTAACGTTCAGAGTAAGTTTACAGGCGCCTTGTTGTGGAGCACACCAGCCAACTCCGTGTGTCAAACCGGAGATGTCTTTGATCTCCCTGGCTTTTACCCATTTCCCCTCTTCAGGAATGGGTGCGGGGCCGTGATTTGCGCCTTGGGCGACACAAATCATGCCTTCTACTTCGTGTGTAAAACTCATATAATTTTATTAGTTAAAAAGTTTCCAAACCGGGGGCAAATTTATGAAAATTGTACTGAATTAACTATATTTGAGAAGTTCAAAATTGAAACATAAAATGAAAAAAGCATTAGTTACCTTATTTTTAGCGGTATCTGTAACTGCACTATTTGCTCAGGAGAGCATTTCTCTAAATAAACCGGATCTTTCAAGGGGCTTTAATGTCATGAAAGCTTTGCAATTAAGAGCTTCGGCAACTAAGTATGATCCAAAAATTTTAACATTGCAGGATTTATCGGATTTATGCTGGGCGGCAAACGGAATTAACCGTCCGGAATCCGGCAAAAAGACTGCTCCATCTGCCATAAATGCTCAGGATATTGACGTCTATGTTGCTATGGAACAGGGTATTTATTTGTACGATGCTAAAGAAAATCTGCTTAAACCGGTAGCAGGGGGCGATAACAGAAAATTGTTAGCCGGCCGTCAACTTAATATTGCAACTGCTCCTGTTATTTTATTGCTTGTTTCCGATATTTCGAGATTCAAAGGTGGCGATATCAGTACAAAAATGGTATGGGCAGCCGAAGATGCCGGAATAGTATCGCAGAATATATCGATTTTTTGCGCCGGTACCGGAATGGTTACCAGATGCCGGGCTTTTATGGATAAGGAGCAACTCAAAACTTTGCTTAAACTCAACGAGAACCAGATTTTGATGTTGAATCATCCGGTTTCGTATTAGTCTAAGATTTAGTTCCTTTTTTTTGCAGAATTATTGTGGCATCTTCTGTTGTGATGAGGCAGCCGTTTTTGATTTTACTCATCCATCCCGTGAGTTTGGAGGTAAAAGCGTCAATTTTGGCAGATTCGTCTATTATCTCAATTACCAATGGAATTTTTTCGCTGATTTCCCAAAATTTTTGAGAGTGTATAACACTGCTTGAGCCATAACCCATAATCCCTTTCAAGACAGTTGCGCCGGATAGACCCGCCCTTTTTGCTGCAAATACAATTACTTCATATAATGGAGCATGACGAAATTTGTCGGTATTGCTCAAATAGACTCTGAGCATCTTTGTTTTTCCTGTTTCCATTTCTAAATAATTTTAATTAACAGATTCCCAAGATAAACGGCAAATATGCCAAGGAATACGCTTAACCCTGCATATAGTCCGAAATAGAGAATGTCGCCATCTTTTAATAGTGACAGGTTTTCGTTGGCAAATGTAGAAAAAGTAGTAAATCCACCGCAGAACCCCACTGTCAGAAACATCCTTATTCCGGGACTCATCAGGTCGCCTCTTTCAGATATTCCGTATATGATACCAATCAGGAAACTCCCCAAAATGTTTACTGTAAATGTTCCCCAGGGGAATGCGGCAAAAAAAGTGTTCTGCACGAAACGAGAGAGAAGGTATCTTGAAATACCTCCAAAGAAACTCCCTGTACCTATTAACAAAAGTATTTTAAACATATTCAGTACGAAAGTAGACAAAATTATTAATTTTGTGAAAATTGAATAAGAATGAAAAAATTAATTCTGTTGGGAGTAGTGACTCTCTCATTTAGTTTGTTATTTTCTCAGCAAACCGAGGTTTTGTACAATTCAAGCGAATTAAGCATTAATACTCCAATGGGCGATGTATTCGGTACACTGCTTTCGCCGAAAGTGATTAAGAAAAATACTCCGTTGGTAATTATTATTGCAGGATCGGGAAATACCGACAGAGACGGAAATCAGCCTCAAATGAAAAATAATTCATTGAAGTTTATTGCAGAATACCTTTCATCTAACGGAATTGCAACATTGAGGTTCGATAAACGAGGTATCGCGAAGAGTACCGGGACCGTAAAGGAAGCCGATCTGAGGTTCGAAGATTATATTAATGACGTTGTTAAGTGGGTTGAGCTGTTTAAGTCTCAAAAATCCTATTCGCAAATTTTTATAATCGGACACAGTGAGGGATCTTTAATAGGAATGGTTGCAGCAGGCAAATCTGGCGCAAACGGGTTTATATCTATAGCCGGAATTGCCGTTCCCGCAAATCAGATTTTGTTGGAACAATTAAAGACAGCAGTTCCTCCTCAGCTTTTTGAAGAGTGTAAAAATAATATCGATACACTCTCTCAGGGAAATTTAATCAAAAAACCAAACCCTATGTTGGCGGCGCTGTTTCGCCCGAGTATTCAGCCATATATGATCAGTTGGTTTAAATACAATCCTGTGGATGAAATTGCGAAACTTAAATGCCCCGTACTGATTCTTCAAGGAACTACCGATATACAGGTGGGTGTCGATAATGCAACAAAACTGGCATCTGCAAACTCTAAAGCGAAATTGATAACAATAGAGGGAATGAATCATATTTTGAAAATGGCAGATGCCGACAGACAGAAAAATATGATGACTTATATGAATCCGGATTTACCGGTTGTGCCTGAACTGTTAGAAGCTCTTAAAGCCTTTATATTGAAGTAACCGGTCTTATTTGTTCTGAATATATTATTCTAATTAACAGATGTTTATAATGAAAAAATCTATTAAAATTTTAATTATAATTTTTGGAAGTATTCTGTTTACAGCCCTGTTGGCTGCTCTTCTGGTATCGCCCATTGCCAAAAATTACATAGAGAAACACAGTAAGGAGCTTACAGGCAGGGTAATTACAATGGAGAAGTTTCATTTTAACATCTTTAATGGTCATATTAAGACTATTGGATTTGAGATGAAGGAGCAGG
>CAZOOH010000058.1:0-10102 GCA_964581375.1 uncultured Muribaculaceae bacterium | reverse complement strand
ATATTGCTTCTTATATCGTCAATCTTTAATTTTGATTCAGACACACTTTCAATACCTCTTTCAAATTCTGTATATTGTTTATCGAATGCATTATTTATAAGAATTTCGGTATATCCTCTGAAAGTTTCCAATGTTGTTTTATAAAGAGAGCGTTTAGCAGAATGGTCATTTTTCCCGGCATTTTTTAATACTCTTCTCGTGATTTTATAATAAAAAAGAAAAAGTGGAACAAACAAAAGAGTCTCTGCAACTGCTAAATGAATATTAATGATTGCAATTAATATTAATATTAGACATATAAGTATATACTCTCCAAAAAGAGAAATAAGAGGTCCTAAATAGCCAAATACAAATGTATTACACACAAAATTAACATTATGGGACAAATGCGCTGCACCTTGATTCTTTGTATAAATCAAACCATTATTAAAATACTTTTGGAAGAGACTTTTCGATAGAATTTTATATTCTTCAAGTAATTTTTTTGTTTTATATCGGCTGATTTTATGAATGATGAAATTTTTAAAAATAATGAGCAACAATACTAAGATTGAAGAAGCAATTATAGTTTGATGATTTTGCAGATTAAAAGCAGAAAACAATTTTGCATATATTGAACCAGATGCAATATTTCCCGTATTTGAGAGCAGAATTAAAAGTGGTACAAATATAATGACACCGGCTAACTCCAGCAAAGATGTAATAACAGTAAGTATAAGAATTTTTTTATGTTTTAGCATAACTCTGCAGATTGAAAAAAAGTTGAAACCAAAAGAGAGGGCAATTGCAATTCTTAAAAAAAATGATTTGTAGAAGTGAACGTTATCTATTGAATCGTATCTCCATTTGGATTTAAAAAATCTAAAAGCTCCTGTTAATTTTCGTTTTATAAAAGAGAAATTTTCTTTTTGACTTTTGTCAAATTTGTGATAATAGTTAGTTAAAATGTCTCTCTCGATTCTATCTGCCAAACTCGCAACAATAATTTTATCAAAAGAAGAATTACAAAATAAATCATTGGGTATAGACAAAAATTCTCCGGATTTTATCATAAAAGCCGTAAAAATTCTTGTCATTTTTGTAGTCTCTATTATTTCAAAAAATTTGGGTAAATCAATCTTTTTATAAAATTTGTTAAAGAATACCGAAAAATCGAAAAAATACTTGAGTACAGCTCCGGAATTAAAAAAATGATAAATATTATGTCTTGTAAGGAATAATGCTGTAAAATCAGGTGGAGGTACTGTTATTTTAACATTATCAATTAAAATATACTCGCATGGTTTTTCGCTTAAAATCTCTCTTAACCTGTTTTCAATTTTAGTATCTGCCTCAGAACCAATAACATTTAAAAAAGTCTTATGGTTCTCAACAGGAATACCTTTGAATATGAAATTTGAGTGTTTTAATCCCTCTTTATTAACTTCAATCCCTAAATTTTCAATCAATTTATTCCCATAATCGAAACTTCCGGGCAGATAAATATCAATATCGCCACACTCCCTATGAGCCGGATTATCATAATTTCGGGATAAATCGTGCCCTTTAAGAAGAATCATATCAACTCCGTGTCTTCTAAAATATTGAGCTAACTCTTTTATTGCAGATTGTTGATGTGTATATCTTTTTTCAATATTTTCCACACTCAATATCCATTTAATCCAGAGTGATTTAGGTATTGAAAGATATTCTTTGGAGTGTATTTCCGCATCTACTCTTTTTTTTAAAACATCAAAAGTAAATGCGAGAACGCCTTGATCTGCAGCAAAAGTAAAAAGCTGCTCCCATTCATAATCAGAAAGCTTAGTGAGAACTTCTTCCTTTATAAAATCTCTTTCAGATTTCTGTTTAATGATGTATATAAGAAGTTCGGCGATTTTAAATTGCTCCATTATATTGCTATTAAATCGGCTTCAATCATAGAATCAATCCATATTTGAGCATCTTTAAGTGCTTGAGAGTAATCTATTCCAAATTCAGCTACCAACAGTTGAGCTACATCATTTTCAGTAAACTCATTATTTCCAATTGCTTCCCAAATATAAACCGCGGTCTTATTAAAGCTGACAACTTTTGTCATATCAACGGCTTTCACAGATTTCCTGACAATAAGATTTTCACCTGCTATATTTCTGATTTTAAGACCCTCTATTTTTCTCATTACCAAATATGCTTTAGCTATATGCAAAGTTAAGATATTTATCTATTTTTGCAGCGGTTAAAAAACTATCTTCAATGAGCGATACTATCAATCACGAATGCGGAATAGCATTAATCCGACTATTAAAACCACTGGACTTTTATCAAAAAAAATACGGTACTTATTTGTACGGATTAAACAGATTGTATCTGCTTATGGAAAAGCAGAGAAACAGAGGTCAAGAGGGAGCCGGAGTTGTCGGAGTAAAGTTAGATATGCCTCCCGGGTTCAAATATATAGACAGAGTAAGATCTTGTGATTCGAATCCCATTCAGGATGTATTTAACAGAATTCATGAGCCATTAAACAGATACAACGGAAAAGAGAAACAACTTATACAATCTTCAAATGAAGAGGTTCCGCAAACCGAAGCAGAGATTGCAAAAAGAAATCTGCCATTTGTATCTGAAATTTATCTGGGGCATTTAAGATATTCAACATTTGGGAAAAATAATCTTGATTTAGTACATCCTTTAAAAAGAGCAAGTAACTGGAGAACCCGGAATCTGGCTCTGGCTGCTAATTTCAATTTAACAAATGTTGACGAGCTTTTTGAGAGTTTAATTGAAGCCGGTCAACACCCTAGAGACTATTCCGACACAGTTACGCTTCTGGAAAAAGTGGGTTATTTTCTAGATGACGAAATTCAGGATAAATTCAGAATATATAAGGATCAGGGCTTTACAAAAGAGCAAATATCTCCCATGATTGAAGAGACTCTCGACATAAAATCAATTCTTTCAAAAAGCAGTGCAGATTGGGATGGAGGTTATGCAGTTGCAGGCATTATCGGGCACGGCGATGCATTTGTTATGAGAGATCCTTGGGGAATCCGGCCTGCATACTTTTACCATGACGAAGAGATTGCAGTTGTAGCGTCGGAAGCATCTGTAATAAGGACAGCATTCCCTGTAAATGATGAAAATATTAAGGAGATTTTGCCAGGACACGCCCTTATAATAAGGAAAAATGGCTCTATTTCACAGGAATTGGTCAGAGAGCCAAAAGAGAGAGCCAGTTGTTCTTTTGAAAGAATCTATTTCTCCAGAGGGAACGACAGAAACATTTATAAAGAGCGTAAAAAACTCGGAGAGTTACTTACCCCTCAAATAATTGAGGCGATAGACGGCGATCTCGATAATACAGTATTTTCCTATATCCCGAATACGGCCGAAACTTCATTCTACGGAATGGTTAAAGGTGTTCAGCAATATATGGTTGAACAAAAAAGACAAAAAATCAGAAGTTCAAACGGTTCTTTGACAGAGGCTATGTTGGAAGAGATTATTTCACAAGAACCCAGAATCGAAAAAATCGTAATTAAGGACGCAAAATTCAGAACATTCATTAGCGCAGATGAAGGTAGAAACGAGTTGGTAGGACACGTATATGATGTTACTTATGGTGCTGTTAAGAATACCGATAACCTGATTGTAATTGACGACTCAATTGTCAGGGGAACTACATTAAAAAACAGTATTCTCAGGATTCTTGATACTCTTAACCCTAAAAAGATAATTATAGTATCATCGGCTCCTCAAATAAGATTCCCCGATTGTTACGGCATAGACATGTCCAGAATGGGCGACTTTATAGCTTTTTGCGCCGCAATAGAGCTTTTGCGGGAAAATGGTATGGAGAGCGTAATAGAAGATGTTTACCAAAAATGTAAGTCTCAGGAAGGTCTTCCAAAAGAGAAATATGTTAATTACGTAAAGGAAATCTATGCGCCATTTTCATACACAGAAGTTTCGGACAAAATTGCTCAAATGGTAAAGAATTCATTTATCAGAGCAGATGTTAAAGTTGTTTTCCAGACAATTGATAATTTGCATATTGCTTGTAAGGAGAATAGCGGAGACTGGTACTTCACCGGCAACTACCCTACACCAGGCGGCAATAAAGTGGTAAACACAGCATTTATAAATTGGAAAGAGGGTAAGAAAACAAGATCTTACTAAAAAAATTGTAACTTTCTGAACTTAATTTTAAACATGAAAAATATGAGTTCAAAGTCTTTTTTATTATTAACATTACCATTATTAATGTTCTCAGGATGTAATTCCGGGAATTCCGAAATTGACTCTTCTCTTGAAAGCATTACTAAAGAAAGTCTTAAATCAAATATATCAATTATTGCATCTGACGAGTTCCTGGGCAGAGCTCCATCATCAGCAGGTGAAGAGAAAACAATTAATTTTCTGGCGGAACAGTTTAAACAATTAGGTTTAAAGCCTGCTAACGGTGAGAGTTATTTTCAAGAGGTCTCACTTATGAAGATATATTCCGACAAATCGATGAATTTTACAATTTCAGACGGGAAAAACAAATCTGCATTAATCTTTTCTCAGGATTATGTTGGCGGAACTCCTCAAATTAATGATTTAATTAAATTCGATAATTCCGAAATGGTTTTTATCGGGTATGGAATTAACTCTCCGGAATTTAACTGGAACGATTATCAAGGGTTAGATGTTAAAGGGAAAACTGTCGTTATGCTGGTTAATGATCCGGGTTATGCTACATCTGATTCAACATTATTTGACGGAAAATCTATGACATATTACGGCAGATGGACATATAAATTCGAGGAGGCTGCAAGACAAGGTGCAACTGCCGCAATAATTATTCATGAAACAGGAGCCGCTGCCTATCCTTGGGGTGTTGTTCAAAATAGCTGGTCCGGGAGCAAATTATATTTAACCGAAAATATGCTCACAAAGTCACCACTTCAATTCCAAAGCTGGATAACCACAGAGTGTGCAAAGAGACTTTTTGAAAACGCCGGATTAAATTATGAAGAGACAATTGCATCTGCCTCTAAACGTGGATTCAAAGCGATTGATTTGAAATTGAAAGCATCTGCCTCAATAAAAAACAGACTTGAATATGTAAAATCAAACAATGTTGCAGCCATATTGCCCGGTGGTGCTAAAGCAGATGAAGTTGTTATCTATACTGCGCATTGGGATCATTTTGGCATAAATCCGGCATTCAAGGGAGATTCCATTTTAAACGGTGCTGCCGACAATGCAACTGGTGTTGCGGCACTTCTGGAACTTGCCAAAGCATTTACAAAACTTAAAAAAGTACAGGACAGGTCTGTAATGTTTCTTTCTGTGACTTGCGAAGAACAAGGATTGTTAGGAAGTGAATATTATGTTGAACATCCTCTTATACCTCTTGAAAAAACTACCGGGGTTATCAATATGGATATGTTAAATATTTTCGGCCGCACTAAGGATATGATTATTACCGGCTTGGGAAAATCCGGTTTAGATGATTATGTTGTATCTGTACTAAAGAAATATGGCAGATACGTAACCGGTGATCCTACTCCCGAGAAGGGCCATTATTTCCGTTCCGACCATTTGAGCTTCGCAAAAGCTGGAGTAAAAGCGCTCTATCTCTCTAAGGGAGTTGATAATATTGAACACGGACGCGAATGGGGAATCAGGCAGATAGATAATTGGGTTACAGAAAATTATCACAAACCGAGCGATAATTACGACCCACAAACCTGGAATTTTGAGGGTATGCTTGAGGATATGAAAGTCTATTTAGAAGTTGGATACAGAATTGCAAATTCAAAATAAACTAACTCATTACAACTTCTAAGCTATAAATAAAAAAAGGCAGGTCCTCGCTTCCTGCCTTTTTTCTTTTCCTGTCGTAAATTTTCTTGGACTTGTGTATCTTTTTATGACACACCGGGTGTCCGTGATTCTCTATCTCTGCCTCCCTGCTTGCTATTCTGTTGGCTTTGATATAATCACTTTGGGTGATTCTTTTCTTAGGCATAACACTTATTAATTTGAATGAATTGCAAAATTGAGTATATTTATCATATTAACCTGCATTTATTGCATAATTTTTAAAATATGGAAACTTGTAGAAATTTTCTCAATCTTTTTTCTGAGATTAACTGGTTATGGTACTTTGTTTCGGTAATTGTTGCTTATGGGGCCGGTGCAATTTGGTTTTCATTCTTATTCCAAAAAGCCTGGATCAGAGTTTTTAAAATTGATATGCCCGAAAAAAATGAGCCTACGGGAGCTGTTTTGACAATGAGTATTCAACTCTTGGTAACTGCATTACTTGGTCTAATGTTTTTTGTTCTTGTTCCAGTATCAAAATCGATAGCAGTATTTGCTCTTATTGCATTTTGCGGCTGGCAAAAAGGAACTTTGAAATTCAGATATACTAAGTGGAGGGAATTCTTTACTGCCGCTATCGTTGAGGTGGGTTATACATTTTTAGTAGGAGTAATTTTCATTCTGTTTGCTTTATTGTAGCTCTTTATGACAATTGTGGCAGATGTTATCTGGTAAAAATACTAGCTCTCAATCTCTTTAATCATTTCCTTTATTTGATCAGTGAACGGTTTATAACGGAATATCCAGTAAAAGTACCCGATAATTATCGCAATTGTAAAAATTCCGACAAAGATAATTTGAACTAATAATACATTTTCATATTTGAAAGTGTTTAGAGTAAGGCCTGCATCCATCAGAAGTAACCCGGGAATCAATGCCAATCCGCTCGGATGAAACGGCATATACCTTTTAAGTGCACTCTTTAACATATCTAACACAGGTTCCGAGTAATCGGCATATCTGTACCTTTTGTTATAATATATGAAAAAGAGTAAGAAATTGAGCATTGAAAGCAGATAACAGACACCTCCTACCACTTCGATAAATTTTGCTCCTCTTACAATTTCGAGGACAATCAATAAAACATATACCACTGCCAGTACAAGATACATTGCGACCAACCCTTTGCATAAGTCGGCATATTTTTTATCCTCGTGCTTAATTTTGAATAAGATATCATCGTGTTTCATAATTGCTTAATTTAATTTTTTTCTTAATTCGTTTTTAATTCTGCAAATCTTTGTCCTCACATTTGGTTCGGTAATACCTATAACATCCGAAATCTCTTTTGTTGAGAGGCCTTCGACTACGAGGGAAATCAAAGCTTTATCGATTACCGACAAAAGGTTTAATTCATTTGTAAGTGCCTCAAAATTTTGCTCTTTTTGAATTGATTCTAAATGTTCATCATCGGCTAAAACATTAAACATTTCGGGTGTCGCATTTATTATCAACGAATAGTATTTCCCCGTTTTGGCAGAATGTGTAAGACAAGTATTTACCGCTATTCTGTAAATCCAGGTAGAAATTGCCGATTCGCCTCTGAATTTTTCCAGACTTTTCCAGATGTTTATTAGTACCTCCTGATACAGATCGTCGGTATTACTGTTCCCGGAACTGTAGTAACTGCATATGCGCATTATACGGTTACTGTTCTCCTTAATAATTTCGTTAAAGCTCTCCTCTTTTTTCACATTAATCGGTTTTTGCTTATTTAGTCTGTAAATTTAGAAATTGTTACAAAACTGGAAAGAATCCCGAGCACAGCAGAGACTTTGCCAGCAGAGACTTTGCCAGCAGAGACTTTGCCACAGTTTGATGCAAATTACTCATAATGAACTATATATGAAATTGAATTAAGACTTTTTTAAAATATCGATTTCCTAAGTATTTGAAAACATACAATTTGCATCAAACTGTGTCAAAGTGTTTCCTTTGCTTCGCTCGGCCATCCCTGGTGGGGGGAGCAAAACGAGAAACGAGCTCCAGGTTGGGATTGCCTTCGCTTCGCTCGGCCATCCCTGGTGGGGGAGCTCTACAAAGAGATAACAGAGGAGCAGAGCTCCATTTTGTTTTCCGACTTGCCTCAGTGAACAAGTTCACTGGCTGTCGGAAAATAAAAAAAGCCGTGCATTTGCACGGCTCTGTTATCTCTTTGTGATTCGGTTGGGATTCGAACCCAAGACCCACAGCTTAGAAGGCTGTTGCTCTATCCAACTGAGCTACCGAACCCCTTGCCTCTTTTGAGGAGTGCAAAGATAAGAAAATTTTTAAATGTTGACTATGTTGTTAATTTTTTTTCTTGCGTATAAAGGCATTATATAGTAAATAACCCACCGCAATGGCAACAATTGCAACAATAATGAATGATATTTCACTGCTGTATGCATGAACTTTTACCATCAATTGATCTTTAGGGACAACACTTTGAAGAGAGTAGCCAATCATTGCAAGAATCAAATTCCATAATCCTGCTCCAAGCGCAGTATATAAAATGAATTTCTCAAATTTCATCTTAGCTAAACCAGCAGGAATAGAAATCAATTGACGGATAGCCGGTAATAGTCTACCTACGAAAGTCGAAATAGCGCCATTTTTTACGAAATAATCTTCTGCAACTTTTACCTTTTTCTCATCAAGTAAAAAGAGATGACCCAATTTGCTGGAGGCAAACTTGTAGATTAACGGGCGACCTAAATAAAAGGCTAAATAATAATTAATTATAGCACCAATCAATGCTCCTAATGTACCAAAAAACAATACTAAGGAAAAACTCATCTCCCCTTCTGCTGCTAAGTATGCTGCCGGAGGAATTACGATTTCCGAAGGAAAAGGAATAAATGAGCTCTCAATAATCATTAATAAAGTAATTGTCCAGTAATTAAGATGCTCCAGACACCAAGTAATAAATTGCAGTGATTCCATTATAAATTAATTAGATAGTCCCTCTTTATATCTTTTAATACAAAGTTCAACAGTTTTGTCTTTTTTAGCTTTTGGCAGATATTCAAATAACTTAACTAACCATAAATCGTCTTTCGATAAAAGAATTAACAAATTATCATAAAATTTGTCCATAATACCCGATTTATAAAGTGCTACCAAATTATAAACTAAATATTCATTAATACCGGTTTCATTAAAAGATTGTTGTAGCTGATCAACCAAAAAATGATACTCGAGATCGTCTTTTCCGATAACTCTTCTCAAATGAACCAATGCACCAAAATAATCCTTTTCATACATTAATACATAAGAGATCCCACAATTTGCCTCAACACTGTTTCTGTCGATTTCAAGTGCTCTTCTGTAATTTTTAGCAGAAGGAACAAGTTGGCCCAAGGTAAGATAGGCATCTGCCAATGCAACTAAAACAGAGACATTATCGGGTTCAATTAAAAGAAATTCTTCGAATAGATCTACTGCTTTTGAAAATTCACCAAAGTTTACGCAGATAATCGCCTTATTGTAAATTGCCGAAGAGTTATTGGGATTAAGAGCAAGAGAGTAATCAAATGCTTCTATGGCATTGTTAAATTCAGATTTTTTGGAATACATAGTTCCAAGATTGTACCAGACATAATCATTAAACGGATCGATATCAAGTAATTTTTTATAGGCATCAATACTTTCATCAATCCTGTCAGTTCTGTCAAAACAATAAGCTATATCATTTAGAACCTCATAATTATCAGGTTCTTTTTCGATTACAAATTCCAAATAGAATAAAGCATTTTCAAATTGCTCATCTTCAAGATAATCCTGTCCAACGGTAATAAACATATCTACAGAATCTTCACCATCCAGGCGGGAAGCCTTCAAAATGTACTCCTTTCCTTTATCATGAACACCTTTTTTTGCCAAGGCCCTTCCAAATAAAAAATTAAAATCCGGATTATTCGGATCATTGGATAATTTTTGTTCAAGAATTTCAATTGCTTTATCGATAAGCTGATGGACAATAAGCACATCTATATATCTGACAATCATTTCAGTAGAATAAGGATGTTTTGAGTACGCAAGCTCTGCCAGTTCATAAACCAGTTCATTATTATCTTCGCCCATGTAGTGATTAATAAGAAAATCATACTCCTCCTCAGAGAAAGTAGTTTCCCTTAAAGTACCGTGTTTAATGGCATCTTCACACTTAGGAATAAGATATTTGAAATCATCCTCCTCATTGAAACTATTGAAAAAATTGTTACTCATTAAGCAGGTCTGATTTGATTCAGATAGTGATTAAGCT
>CAZOOH010000057.1:0-10216 GCA_964581375.1 uncultured Muribaculaceae bacterium | reverse complement strand
GATAGAGTATTCCTTTATCGGGAAATCTTCCGGCAAAAATCTGAAATCCGCCATTATCGCCGGTATGATAGATTTTTTCCGGATAACCCTCTGCTTTCTCTATAAACCAGCCATATCCGTAGTATTCACCTTTTGTGGAATCTATTACAGTTTTTGGAGAATGTGCTTCAAGCTTCTGCTTTTCACTTAGAAGAATATTTTTCCTTAAAGCTTTTTCCCAATTTACAAATTCATGAGTAGATGTATATATTCCTCCATCTGCTTTCGTTGCAAAAAATGTCTCTTCTCCATAATCATATTCACTGAATGATTTTCCCGAACTGTCCGGAATATAACCGTGAGACATTCTCGGAATATTCTTGTTTGCTTCAAAATATGTAGTCTCTTCCATAGATGATGGACTAAATATGTGCTTCTCCATGAAAGAGTCAAAATTCTCACCTGAAGCCTTTTCAATAATAGTATACATTAATTGAAAAGTAGGATTCATGTATTCGTAAGATGTACCTGGTTCGAAATTCAAAGTATCCAAATTTTTCAGGTAAGAGTATGATTCAACATCCGTAGCAGTCAATACAAAATTTCGGTCACTCCGTTCTCTCGAATCCGGAATTCCGGAAGAGTGAGAAAGAATATGTCTCAATGTAATATTTTCGAAAAATTTTGCCTTAAACTCGGGAAACCATTTTTTTAAATTATCGTCAAGTGATAGTTTACCCTCTTCGGCAAGCATCATTACAGCAACTGCCGAAAATTGTTTAGAAACGGACGCGATATTAAAAAAAGTATTACCGTCTATTTTGGTACCTGTTTGAATATCTGCCAAACCGTAACCTTTATCGAAAATTATGGAATCTCCTTTTAAAATTAAAACAGCAGCACCCGGTTCATTATTTGGATAAACGGACTTAAATAATGAATCAACCTCACACAGAGCGATTTGATAGGAGTCTTTTGCTCCATTACATGATATGATCATAGGCAATAGTGTAATAAGTAATAGTAAAAAATTTTTCATAATTATTGATTTTCAATTAACTGCAACCTTAAGAAATTTAAAGCTTCGGCAGATACCCTCTCAATAATTCTCTGTCTGTCTCCCGTAGAAACTACTTTTTTGCTAACTGTATATTTATCTGACGAAATTGAAATCCATGCAGTTCCGACTGGTTTTTCATCAGTGCCACCATCAGGGCCTGCAATACCAGTTACCGAAATTGAAAAATCACTTTGGAAAATTTTTCGGGCACCTTCTGACATCTCTTTTGAACACTCTTCGCTTACAGCTCCATAATTGAGCAAAGTCATTTCATTAACACCAAGGATTGACGTTTTTGCTTTATTACTGTAAGCGATTATACCTCCATTGAAAACCTTAGACACTCCGGGAATTTTCGTCAACAATGATCCAATCTCTCCTCCTGTACAAGACTCTGCAAGCGAAAGTGTTTTTTCATTCCTTAATAATAATTGGTACAGAACAGTCTCAAGTGTATCATTACCTTCGCCGTATACAGCATTCCCTAAAATTATTTTCAGTTTAGAAAGTTGATTTTCCACCTCTTTAGTAGCTTTTTCAAAATCGCAGCCATAAATTGAAAGTCTCAATCTTATCCCAATTAACGGATTTGGCAGATAAGCCAACTTCATATAAGAGGGTAGGCTTAGCTCCCAATTTTCAATCATATTAGATAAAACAGATTCCGGAATACCAAATGTTACGATGGTTTTATGATATATCTCAGAAAGTTTCAGATTGTCTTTGATGTGTTTCAGAACGGACTTCATTAAGAATTCCATCTCATAAGGTACTCCCGGCAGAGAAAAAAGGAGAGATGAAGAAACTCTATTTTTTATTTTAAAAAACATTCCGGGTGCAGTTCCTTTAATATTTGGAATAACAACACATTTGTCAGGAACACTTGCTTGCAATCTGTTTAAATCCAGAAGCGGCATTCCGCGTCTTCTGGCAAAATCTTTCACAATTTCTAATTGTTCCGTATTCTCTATATAAGAATTACTCTCAGATAATTTATATAGTGCATTTTTTGTAATATCATCCTTTGTAGGACCCAATCCACCGGTTGTAATTACAATATCAAATTTTTTACAAAGTTTTGTAATCTCATCTATAATAACAGATTCATCATCTTTTATAGATACAATAGTTTCAACCTTAACTCCGATTTTATTTAATTGAGCCGAAATAAATGCAGAATTTGTGTCAACGATCTGCCCTATAAGAATTTCATCACCTATAGTGCAAAGAGCTGCTTTTATCATTTTGATTTTACAATTTTTCTTAGAATTTTCTTGATCAAAGATGGGCCCTTATATATAAACCCTGTATATATTTGAACTAAAGAAGCGCCTGCCTGTAACATTTCATTTGCATCTGAAGCACTCATAATCCCGCCAACCCCAATAATTGGGAGTTGTCCATCTGTTTTTTTGCTTATATATTTTATTGTCTCTAAGCTTTTTTTGAAGATAGGTTCCCCACTGAGTCCTCCATTTCCAATTTCATTGAGCAGAGACTCGTCTGTTTTTAGATTATCTCTTAATGCAGATGTGTTTGATGCAACAATTCCATCCAATCCCGAAACCAAAGTCAAATCGATAATTTCGTCAAGATGTTCTCTATCCAAATCCGGAGAAATTTTTAATAAAATTGGTCTGTATTCGTCCAGGTATTTTCTAAGGGTAGTAAGCCTGTCCACAATTTCCGATAATGAAGTAATATCTTGAAGCTCAGATAGTCCTTTAACGTTCGGACATGAGACATTTACAACAAAATAATCAACAAATTCATAAAGACTGGCAAATGTTTTCTCATAATCAAGCGGTGCATCACTGTTTAGTGTAGTATTGTTTTTACTGATGTTACCACCTATTATAATGTTAGGCTTACACTTTTTAATAGATTCTACAACATTTTTTACACCATTATTATTTAGTCCCATTCGATTTATTAGAGCGTTGTCTTTTAACAATCTAAAAATCCTTGGTCTGGGATTTCCTAACTGCTCTCTAGGTGTAATAGAACCAATTTCAATAAATCCAAATCCAAAATTTGCCAAATCATTGTACATCTCTCCATTTTTGTCAAAACCGGCAGCCAGACCAACTGGGTTTTTAAATTTTAATCCGAAAACTTCTTTTTCAAGTTTAGGATTATTATAACTGTAAAATAATCTAATGAAAAAAGATGAGAAGGGTATATGCCGTAAAATAAAAAGAAATTTTCTAATTATTCCGTGTGCAGTTTCTGGAGTAAAAGAAAAGAAAATTGGTTTAAGCAATCTGTACATTTAAAAGCTTTTTTAGAGTTGCAAAGATATAAATTAATCTTCAGAGATATATTCAGAAAATGTTTTGTCGTCATATACAAAAATTACCCTAATCAGCTTTTTAGATTCAGACAGATTAACTTTAACCGGGGTAATATTTGTAGTCATTTGAGGTTCAGAAGTAGTTTGTTGAGTCTTAATCTCTTTATTAACAGGAATTATGTTGCTTTTATCTATATTATTACTTACGTTAAATAAATCCACATTATAGCTGTTTTGTGCAGCATTTGGCTCCTTATATACTTTTCCCTTGCCCGAAATTAACCATTCAAGGTTTATTTGCGGATATTTTTGAACAATTCTCTCAAAAAATTCAAAACTTGGCTTATTTCTACCGGATAGGATATGAGATATTCCTGAACGTTGAATACCTAATATATCGGCAAAACGTGCAGGAGTGAGCTGCTCAAGCTTTAAAAATTGCTCTAAACGGTCTTTCATAGTTGTAAACTTTAATGTTACAAATGTAATACAAATATTGATTACAAATGTAATTATATATGAAGTTACAAATGTAATTTCCATAAACTTTTTAATAATTCAAAATAGCTCTTAATTACTCAATTGTAGGATATTTTATTACAAATACTATGTATATATAGTTATACTTTATAAAAACACTGTAAATAACAGAAATAAAGTTATATAACCTACTATTCATGTCTAAACATGATAAATATACCATATTTTATGTGTTAACAAAGTTGTTTTATTGAATATATGCTTAAAATAACTAATATAAATAACTAGTAAACAAGATATTAACAGTACTATAAAGCCCGTCTATATTGATATACAAAAGTAAACACTAAAACTATTAAAATCACCTTAAATAGTTTACATATGGATACGTTGGTGTTTATTCATGTGAATTACATCTGTAAACATACTTGTGAATTTCAATTATTTCTTGTTAATCGAATATTTATATAGTTTTGCAAAAAATAATTGATTGTGGAGCCAGAAATAAGAATTAATGAGTTTAATTATAGACTTACCGAAGATAGAATCGCTAAATTTCCCCTATCTAACAGAGATGATTCAAAAATTTTGATTTATAAAAACAAAAATATTTCGGAAGATGTATTTTCTAATATTCATAAGTTATTACCAAAAGACTCGGAAATTATCATAAACAACACTAAAGTTGTTGCTGCAAGACTTATATTTCAAAAAAAAAGCGGGGCAATGATAGAGATTTTCTGTCTTGAGCCACATAATCCTTCCGAATACAATGCTGCATTTAATGCAAAAGGTTCCTCTGAGTGGAAATGTGTTGTAGGAAATATTAAGCGTTTTAAGGAGCATGATATCTTAGATTTATATATTAACAATGATTCTGAAGCAATTAAAGTAAATCTTCAAGCTCAGTTGATAAATAGAGAAGATAATGAGGCTATTATAAAATTTTCATGGTATGAAAATTATAGCTTTTCTTCTGTACTTGATATTTGCGGAAAAATTCCGATACCACCATATTTAAAGCGAGAAAGTATGCTCTCAGATGCAGAGAGATATCAAACAATATATGCTTCAAACAGAGGCTCTGTTGCTGCACCAACCGCCGGATTGCACTTTACGACAAAAGTTTTAGAAAACATTAAAAAACAGGGTATTAAAATAAATGAGTTGTCATTACATGTCGGAGCAGGTACTTTTATTCCTGTAAAATCAGAGCTCATTACAAATCATAAAATGCACTCAGAACCAATTATTATTACAAAAGAATTGGTCGAAAATCTACTAAAAATCAAAAAAAATAAAAGTGTGATTTCGGTTGGAACTACTTCTGCAAGAACACTTGAAAGTTTATATTATTTGGGATTACATTGTTTAAATAGTGGTTCACCCGGTGAAGTAGGGCAATGGGAACCTTATAATTTAAAAGAAGAGCCAACATTAGAAGAATCTTTACATGCAATAATTACTTGGTTTAACGCTTCAAATAATACGATATTATCTACTAAAACACAAATTATTATAGTGCCAGGTTTTAAATTCAGAATAGTTGATATCTTAATAACTAATTTTCATCAGCCTCAAAGCACTTTATTACTATTAATTGCTGCATTTATTGGAGATAGTTGGAAGGAAGTTTATGATTATGCATTAAAAAATAATTTCCGTTTTTTAAGTTATGGCGATAGTTGTCTTTTTTTTAAGAGATAATTTTTTTAACAACTAAAATATTCATAAGCTGATACCCCCAACTTAATAACATTTGACCAGAACTTAACAGCTCAGGAACAATGTTATTAATTTGACCTTCAGCTATATCAATAAACTGTTTTCTGCCTGTAAAACTATAAAGCTTTATAAGATTTCCGGTCATTACTGAATTAACTCCCGGCTTTATATTGTCGGTATTTGACTCCCTCTTAAATGGAAATATTTGTTCGCCTTCAAATGATTTGGAAAACATTCCGTTTTGTTCTTTATAAAACTTATTTATTGTTGTATCGGTAAGTCTTACAGCATCTTCTAAATAACTCTCCTGATATGTAATTTCATAAAAAGTTAATATAGCTTGTATATAATAAGTATAATCAGATAATGAAGCCGATTCAGATTTTAGTTTTCCGCAAACACATCTGCAATCGATTTTATCGAAGTTAAATACTTGATTCTTGATATAATCCATTTTCTTTATTGCGAAATCGAGCATATCTCTATCATTTAAAAACTTGGAAGCCTGAGCAATAGAATTAATAGCATCACAATTATAAGCTGTTATGAATCTTGTATCTTTAAAGTATCCGGTATGCTCTTTTCTTCGTTTTTTTAGGATTGCAATCTGATCGTCCGAAATTGTAGCGCAACTTTCTACTCCTTTACAAGGTAACTGCTTTGTATAATTATCAATATTTTGTTGAAAGCCAAGAGATTCTGCAATACTTAAAAAGTCTTGAGGAAAATGGTGCTCAAGTTCGTTAATTGTAAAAAAGTAATAATGAGAGTCTTTGAGTGGTGTTAGCAATGTTGTAGAACAATAAAGACCTGCATCTTCTTCAGAAAGCTCATCTTGTATGAATTGAAAAATCTGTTTTGCGGTAAATTTATAAGACTCCTTACCAAATTTTTTATGTGCAAGTGCAAAGAACATTAAAAAGTGAGCATTTTCGGTAAGTGTCTTTTCAAATAAGGGTTTTGTACAAGAGAAGTCGGTTGCTTGTCTGAAAATACCTCCATCTATCGGATCATATATTGAAGAAAATTGAAGATGATTTAAGTAATTTTTAATTAATTCATCTACTTTTTCATCTTTATTAAATTGACTGTATTCCAGCAAATAAATAAAAAGCGGATCAGGCGTAAATGGCTTTAAGTGGTTAAATATAAATGATTTAAAATCTGTTTGTTTCCATAAATCGAAGTATTTGTTTAAAGCTTCAACCGATATGTTATTATTAGTATCTTTTGTAAGTACTCTACCAGTATCTGCAATTGTCTCCGACAATGAATCAGCAAGTTTTTCCAATTGCTTTTTATTGTATTTGTTCGCGATTGTAAGGTTCTCTGCTATGTTATTAAATTCTTCAGATGTTACATTCGAAAAACTAACAATAGGTTTTCTGTCAGGCAGAGCAAATATGTTAATAGGGCCATAAGAAAAATCATGTTCCAATTTTAAAAGGTCTAAACCGAGCAAAAAAGTTTCGGGTTTTTCTTCTCTGTCGACAATGATTGAAATAAAATTACTATTTAATATTTCACAAGTCTCTTCGTCGGAAAAAAGATCATTCATATAATCCCTGTTAAGAATGCTACCCATATATCCAATATGGATAAACAATAGCTTTTTTTCTTTTTGGGCCTTCTCTGTTAACTCTTCAGTTAAGGTAAAATACCACCTTACTCCTTTATTAAGAAAGAGTTTTATATAGGGAGAAGAGGGTAAGTTCATCTTGCTGTTTTCTTAATTTTGTATATATTTGTTCCTCAAAAAAAATCGGCATATGAAAAAAACCATTATCGATCTGTTTGAAGAATCCGTATCAAAGTATTCAAATAACACATTTCTATTGGAAAAAGTTCATAGCGAATATGAACCTACTACTTATTTTCAAACAAAAGAAGCTGCTGTTACTTTTGGTGCCGGTTTACATATTCTTGGCCTTAAAAAAGGAGATAATGTTTCAATTTTATCTGAAGGACGTAACCTTTGGGTAATAGGTGAGTTGGCAATTTTTTATGCCGGTGGTATAAATGTTCCATTATCAATTAAGCTTGAAGAGAGTAACGATTTGCTATTTAGGCTAATACACGCGGATGTGTCAATTTTAATGATTTCTGCCAGGCAATTACCCAAAATCAGACTAATTAAAGACAAACTTCCACTCCTTAAGCATATAGTTCTTTTTGACAAAATAGATAATTTTGAAAACGGTGAGATTTATTATGAAGAAATCTGCAAAATGGGAGAGGATTTTCTTAAAGAAAACAGAACAGCTTTTCTTGAAATCTCAAAGTCTATTCAAAATGACGATTATGCTACAATAACATATACCTCTGGCACTACTGCCGATCCAAAAGGTGTTGTTTTGACACACCGTAATTATACTGCAAATGTAGAACAGTCACTTACTTGCATGACCATTCCTCCTCATTGGAGAATGCTAATAATACTTCCTTTGGATCATTGTTTTGCACATGTAGTAGGTTTTTATATTATGATTGCTTCCGGAGCTTCTGTTGCAACAGTACAAGTAGGCAAAACCGGACTCGATACTTTGAAGAATATTCCAATAAATATTAAAGAAATTAAACCTCACATTCTATTATCTGTTCCAGCTTTAGCCAAGAATTTTAAAAAGAACATAGAAACATCTGTCAAAGCAAAAGGAAAAGTCGTTGAATCGATTTTTAATTTTGGTCTAAAATGCAGTTATATTTACAATAAAGATGGATGGAACAAGGGCAGTGGCTTTTCTTTTCTATTATATCCGATAGTATCGGTCATAAAACAGGTAATATTTAAGAAAGTAAGTATGGCAATGGGTGGGGAACTTCAATTTTTTGTAGGAGGTGGTGCATTGTTAGACAAAGAGTTACAGAAATTCTTTTATGCATTGGGTATTCCTATGTATCAAGGATATGGATTATCTGAAGCAACTCCGGTTATCTCAACCAATACCCCTGCAAAACATCGCTTAGGTTCTTCAGGTATTTTAGTTAAACCTTTAGAAATAAAAATATTAGATAATGACGGCATTGAACAACCTTTTAATAGACAGGGTGAAATTGTAATTAAAGGTGAAAATGTTATGGCAGGCTATTGGAAAAATCCAAAAGCATCTGCCGAATCCATTAAAGATGGATGGTTGTTTACCGGTGATTTAGGTTACATGACAAAAGAGGGATTTCTTTATGTACAAGGCAGATTCAAAAGTCTTCTTATTTCCAGTGATGGAGAAAAGTATTCTCCCGAAGAAATTGAAGAGATGCTGGTAAGTCAATCTAAGATTATTCAGCAGATAATGCTGCACAATAATCAAAATCCTTACACAATAGCTGTTATTGTTGCCGATAATCCGAACAAATTGTCCAGAAAAGAGTTGTTACAAGAGATTTCTAATGAAATAGAGAAATATAAAGGAAAAGGCATATATGCGGGAATGTTCCCTGAAAGGTGGCTTCCAGCTACTTTCATTCTTGCTAAAGAACCATTTACAGAACAGAATAAAATGATTAACTCTACCATGAAGATGGTGCGCTCTAAGGTCGAAGAAGCATATAAAGAGCAAATTGAAGCAGCATATTCAGCAGAGGGTAAAAACATATTTAATAAATTTAATTTAGAACAGAATGACTGATTTTAATGAAATAAGACCTTATAATAACGATGAAATAAGACCTGCAATGCAACGAATTGCCAGGCATCCTTTATTAGAGCCCGTATTGTCTTATCTTTTTCCGGAACGCAATATTAAAGAAATTAGAGCCGAAATTGCGTCTATAGATACAATTGAAGATTTTCAAAAGCATATAATGCTTAAATCTATACATTCAATCCTTGACAAGACATCAAATAAATTGACATATTCAGGACTGGAAAATATCAAAGCCGACAAAAAACATCTGTTAATTTCTAATCATAGAGATATTTTACTCGATTCAGGTATAATCCAAACAATAATGCATGATAATAATCTGCCTACATCTGAAATGGCGGTAGGAGATAATCTGATTACAGAACAATTTATTGAAGACATTGCAAGAGCAAACAAAATGATAAAAGTTGTCAGGAGCACCAATCCTAAAGAACTTTATAATTCTTCATTATTATTATCATCATATATCAGATACATTATAACTTCGGGACAAAGTTCAGTATGGATTGCTCAAAGAAACGGAAGAACAAAAAATGGAATTGACATTACTGAACAAGGATTGCTCAAGATGTTCGATATGAGCTGCAGTGGTTCTTTTACAGAAGGTTTTAAACAATTATCAATTGTACCTGTATCAATTTCTTATGAGTACGAACCATGTGATCACTTGAAAACTAAAGAAATATATGTTTCAAGAAGGCAGAAGTATGTTAAAGCTGCAGGAGAAGATATTGTATCTATACTTACGGGTATAGTTCAAGAAAAGGGCAATATTCATATTCATTTCGGGAAACCAATCAGCGAAGAGGAGATTGATTCCGTTTCAGTTCTTGAGAAAAATGACAGATTTAAAGCTCTTGCCGAAATTATTGATAAAGGAATTGTCGGCGGCTTTAAACTTTGGAAGAATAACTTTATTGCATACGATATTCTTAATGAGACAAAAGAGTACTCGTCCGAATATACAAACGATGAAAAAGAGGAATTTATAAAATATTATAAAAATAAAATATCTGAATTGTTTGGAGATAGGGA
>CAZOOH010000056.1:0-10292 GCA_964581375.1 uncultured Muribaculaceae bacterium | reverse complement strand
TAGCCGATATCACTGGCGGATTTGGAATTGATACTCTATCTTTTTCTAATAACGCACTAAAAGTCAATTATTACGAAAGAAACATTGAATTGGCAAAAATTGCCAAACACAACTTTAATATTTTAAATAAAAGTAACATCATTGTATGTCCGGGAGAATTTTTGTCGCAACATACCGACGAAAAATTTGATTTAATTTATGCAGACCCATCAAGAAGAGACAAATACAACAGTAAAAAAATTATATTATCGGATTACGAGCCAATTATTCCTGTTATAAAAAAACAATTATTTGATTTTACCTCCTGTATACTTATAAAAATATCTCCTATGGCAGATATATCTGCAACAATTATGGAGTTTGAAGAGACAACTGAGATTCATATAATTTCGGTAAATAACGAATGTAAAGAGTTGCTTTTTCTTTTAGAAAAAGAACATCAAAACAAAGATATAAAAGTATTTACCGCAAATTTATTTGAAGATTCTTTTAAAAATCAGTATTTCCAATTTGATTTAACACAAGAGAGTATATGCGAGTCAAATTTTACTGACAATAAAAATGCAAAGTATTTATACGAACCAAACAGTAGTATTCTAAAAGCTGGTGCTTTCAAAGTTATTGGAGAAAAATTCTCAACGCCAAAATTGCATCGAAACACTCATTTATATCGTTCTTCAAGTTACATCAAAGATTTTCCGGGCAGGATTTTCGAAATTATAGAAGAGATACCATTCAACAACAAGTATATAAAAATTTTCAACAAAAAATATCCAAAAGTAAATATTTCGACAAGAAACTTTCCGCTAACACCAAAAGAACTCCGCCATCGACTCAAAACTGAGGATGGCGGAGAAATTTACGTTTTTGGTGTGACTAACTTTCAAGAGAGTAGAAACCTTCTTATTTGTAAAAAGGCAATTTAATCTTCGATTCTCTCACCGTTACTATAATACCACTTCAATTCCAATAAAGAATTATCGGTAGATTCCGACACTTTTAATGAACATTTGTATTTTGAAGCAAGTTTGAATCTTATACTAAATAAACCATTTGTAAGATAAGGTTTTATAATCGGGTTAACCTTTAACGTCAAAGATTTAATTTTCTTATCAATTACGTAATAGGCCAGTTCCCTTTCAATATTATCCGTTATAAGAAGTGCAGATGCAATTTTGCCGGTCCCGTTACAAGCAGGGCATGTTTCTGAAACATTAATCTCAGTTGCAGGTCTTACCCTTTGTCGAGTTATTTGCATCAATCCGAATTTAGTAATAGGCAGAATATTGTGTTTTGCTCTGTCTTTTTCCATTAAAGACTGCATATGTTTCAAGAGCTTAACCTTGTTATCGTTATTATCCATATCGATAAAATCGATAATTATAATCCCACCCATATCTCTGAGCCTTAACTGTCTGGCAATCTCTTCGGCAGCACTCATATTTACATCAGTAGCATTCTGCTCCTGGTCTGTCCCCGATTTAGCCCTTATTCCGCTATTTACATCGATAACATGAAGAGCTTCGGTATGTTCTATAACTAAATAAGCCCCTTGTTTAATAGGAACAACTCTCCCGAATGCACCTCTGATCTGCTTAGAAACATCGAAGTTATCAAAAATTGGGACGTTACCTTTATAGAGCTTAATAATCTTCTCCTGTTCAGGAGATATTAGAGAAATATAATCTTTAATTTCTCCGAAAACTGTTTCGTCATTAACATAAATATTTGAAAATGACTCATTCAGTAAATCTCTTAATATTGTTGTAGTTCTGCTGTTCTCCGTAAATAAAAGCTGAGGAGTATTACCCTTAGCAATCTTTGCCCAAGAGTCTTCCCACTTTTTAACCATAGATTTTAATTCAGCATCAAGTACTGCAGCTTTTTTCCCTTCTGCAGCTGTTCTTACGATCACACCGTAATTTTTAGGGAGAATACTGTAAACCAGTCTTTCAAGCCTGCTTTTTTCCTCATTGGATCCTATCTTTTGAGAGATGTTTACCTTATCGGAAAATGGCATAAGTACCATGTTCCTTCCGGCAAGTGATATTTCGGCTGTTAATCTAGAACCTTTTGTAGAGATTGGTTCTTTGACGATTTGGCATATAATTGTTTGGCCAGGTTTAAGTACATCAACGATTTTACCCTCCTTTTCAAGAATCTCTCCCAGTTTGATTGTTGAATAGAGGTTTGGCAAATTTCTGGAGTGTAAAGCTTGTTTAGTGAAAAAATCAAGTGCTTTAAAGGTAAATCCTAAATCGAGATAGTGAATAAAAGCATCTTTTTCGTCACCAATATCGACAAATGCAGCATTTAATGCAGGCATTATTCTTTTTACCTTTCCAAGATAAACATCTCCCACAGAATAACTTCCATTATTCTTCTCTTTGTTAAGCTCGATTAATCTGCGGTTTTCCAACAAAGCAATCGAGACTTCGGTTGAATTTACATCTATTATTAAATCTTTCTCCATCTAATCGTGCTATAAACAAAAGAATCTAAAGCAGGTCTTTCGACTTGCTTTAGATTATCAATACATCGAAGACAAAAATGAACTATTTTTTCTTTTTGTGTCTGTTCTTGCGTAAACGTTTTTTACGTTTATGCGTAGCCATTTTATGTCTTTTTCTTTTTTTTCCGCTTGGCATAATATTTTAATAATTAGTTTGTAGTACTACTACTTTTTAACGTTATTCTTTACTTTATTCATAAACACTTTTGCAGGTTTAAATGCAGGAATAAAATGTTCAGGAATAACTAATGTAGTGTTCTTGGAAATGTTTCTGGCAGTTTTTTTAGCACGTTTTTTAACGATAAAACTACCAAAACCGCGTAAATAAACATTATTCTTTTTTGCCAAAGAATCTTTTACGCATTCCATAACGCTCTCAACAACGTTCTGAACGGCAATTTTCTCCATGCCAGTTGCTTTTGCAACTTCGTTTACAATGTCAGCTTTTGTCATGATATAAAATTATTAAAGGGTTAGTGTCTAAAAATTGACGAACAAAATTAGTATTATTTTATTGATTCCAACAATATTTAACATATTTTTTGAATATTTCGCATTAAAATTCACCTATTTATGGAAATTTGTGGCACAGAGATTGACCGTATACTATTATTATTAATTATGACAAATTGACACTTATATAAAATGAAATTAGAAGACATTATCTTACAAAGCTCTGAATCAGAAAATGTTAACATTATTCCAGTGATGAATTTTGATGCAACTCAAGATTTAAAGGATATTGAATTTCCCGAAATATTACCCGTTTTGGCTCTAAGAAACGCTGTTTTGTTTCCCGAAACAATTATCCCTATTACAGTTGGCAGAGAGAAATCAATTAAGCTTGTACGTCAGGTGTACAAACAAAATAAGATTTTGGGAGCTGTTGCTCAAAAGGACTCTAAAATGGAGAACCCGGGTAAATCTGACCTTTTTGATATAGGGACTCTTGCTAAGATTATTAAAATCATAGAAATGCCGGATGGCGGTGTAACAATTATATTACAAGGAGTACGTCGTTTTAAAATAACTGAGATTATTTCAACAGAACCATATTTTACTGCAACTGTCAATTATCTTGATGACAAATCGGCTAAGAAAGATGAAGAGGAGTTAGAGGCTATTACCAGTTCGATTAAAGATGCCGCATTACACATTCTCAAGCTTTCGCCCTATATGCCTCAGGAAGCTGCATTTGCAATTAAAAATATTGAAGGGAACGGTTTTCTTATAAATTTCATAGCTTCTAGTGTAGAGCTGGATAATCCATTAGAAAAAATCGCACTTTTAAGAGAAAACTCTTTAAAATCAAGATCGATGAAACTTTTAGAATTGTTACATCGACAAATTGAACTTTTGAAGATCAAAGAAGATATTCAACAAAAAGTCAGAACCGAAATTGATCAACAACAGAGAGAGTATTATTTGAATAATCAGCTTAAAACAATTCAGGAAGAGCTGGGTATTACAGGAAATATACAGGAATTTAATGATTTAAGAGAAGCTGCACAATCAAAGAAATGGGAAGCATCTGTAGCAGAAACTTTTGAAAAAGAGCTTCAAAAACTGGAAAGAACAAATCCAAATTCTCCTGACTTCAGTATTCAACTCTCATATGTAAAATTCTTAGTAGAACTACCTTGGGGAGAATTCTCGCAAGACAATCTGGACCTTAAAAATGCACAAAAAGTGCTGGATAAAGACCATTTTGGACTCGAAATGGTAAAGGAGAGAATAATAGAACACCTTGCAGTCCTTAAGTTGAAAGGCGATATGAAATCGCCTATTATCTGCCTTTACGGCCCTCCGGGTGTTGGTAAGACATCTTTGGGAAAATCAGTAGCAAAAGCTCTTGGCAGAAACTACGGAAGAATCTCTTTAGGTGGACTTCATGACGAATCTGAGATAAGAGGCCACAGAAGAACCTACATAGGTGCTATGCCCGGCAGAATTATCAGTACACTCAAGAAAACCGGAACATCTAATCCTCTTATTGTCCTTGACGAAATCGATAAAGTCAGCAGTGATTTCAGAGGCGATCCGGCATCTTCATTACTGGAAGTTCTTGACCCGGAACAAAATACTACATTTCACGACAATTATTTAGATATTGATTACGATTTGTCAAAGGTTCTTTTTATTACTACTGCAAACAATATTGGTTCAATTCATCCGGCATTAAGGGATAGAATGGAGATGATTTCTATAAGCGGATACCTTGCGGAAGAGAAACGTTCAATTGCAAAATACCACCTTATACCTAAACAAATTGAAGCTCATGGACTTAAGAAATCTCAACTTTTAATAAACAAAGAGGGAATTGATACAATTATTAATGAATATACACGAGAATCAGGAGTAAGAGGACTTGAAAAGCAGATTGCCAAACTTGCCAGAGTAACTGCAAAACGAATTGCTATGGAAGAGGTTATTCCACAAACGCTTGGCCCTGATGAGGTAAAAACTATATTGGGAATGCCTGTGAATATTCAAGATATGCAAAAGGGCAATGAGGCCCCTGGTGTTATCACCGGTTTAGCCTGGACTGCAAACGGCGGAGAAATAATGTTCATTGAGTGCAGCTTAAGTAAAGGAAAAGGTAAGCTTACAACTACAGGTAATTTGGGAGATGTCATGAAAGAATCTGTTATGATTGCTTATCAATATCTTAAAGCTCATCCGCAGTTTTTAAAAATTCCTCTGAAAGAGTTTGAAAATAAAGACATTCATATTCATGCCCCTGAGGGAGCTATTCCAAAAGACGGACCTTCGGCAGGTATTACAATTCTGAGTGCTATGGCTTCTGCTTACAGAAATAAAAAAATCAAATCAGGTATTGCTATGACAGGTGAGATTACTTTAAGGGGGAGAGTTTTGCCGGTAGGTGGTATCAAAGAGAAGATACTAGCTGCTAAAAGAGCCGGAGTTAAAACTGTAATCTTATCGGCCGATAACGAACGAGACATAAAAGAGATAAATGAGAAATATCTTAAAGGATTAAATTTTAAATTTGTATCTAATATTTCAGATGTTTTAGAATATATATTTTAATGGTAAAAATTGAAGAGTCTTGGAGGCAGGTTCTTGAGAGCGAGTTTGAGAAAGAGTACTTTCTCAGACTTACTTCAATTATTAAAAAAGAGATGTCTGAAAATATTTTAATTTACCCGAAAGGAAATCTTATTTTCAATGCTTTTAATTCGACTCCTTTTGATAAAGTAAAAGTAGTTATTTTGGGCCAAGACCCTTATCACGGTCAAGGACAGGCTCATGGTCTCTCATTCTCAGTACCTGAGGGAGTTCCTCCTCCCCCTTCGCTTATAAACATCTTTAAAGAGATTAAAAACGACACCGGGGCTGAACCTCCACAATCGGGATCTCTTGAGCGTTGGGCAGAACAGGGTGTTTTCCTTTTAAATGCAGTGTTAACTGTTAGAGCAGGTGCACCTGCCTCACACTCATCGATAGGATGGACAACATTTACAGATGCTGTTATCAAAACAATTTCTGACAAAAAAACCGGAGTTGTATTTCTTTTATGGGGTAATTTTGCAAAGAGTAAAAGAGAGCTGATTGATACTAACAAACATTTTATTCTTGAAGCCGCTCACCCTTCTCCGTTGGCAAGAGGAGCATTTTTCGGATGCAAACACTTCTCAAAAACTAATGAAATTTTAAATTCTATCGGAAAAAGTCAAATAGTGTGGTAATTGAATTATCTGGAACCAAATATTGCTGACCCGATTCTTACATTATTACTACCCTCTTTTACAGCAATTTTAAAATCTCCTGACATTCCCATAGATACAACTTTAAAGAAATCATCATCTTTAAAATAAAGTGATTTTACTTTTTCAAATAATTTTCTAACAGAAGAAAACTCGCCAACTAGCTGACTTTCATTATTCGTCAATGAGGCCATTGCCATAATACCACAAATTCTTATACCCTTAAAATTATCCTTTAAAGAAGCAATTCCCAGAATTTCATCTGCCGAAAAACCCTGTTTACTCTCTTCTAAAGAAATATGATATTCCAGTAAACAATCAACAACCCTTCCGATTTTAAGGCTCTCAGCATCTACCGCTTTAAGAAGTTTTTCACTATCGATCGACTCAATTATATTCACCCGATCGATAATCATCTTTATTTTATTAGTTTGCAGATGACCTATAAAGTGCCAAACAATATCTTCCGGAAGCTCTTTCATTTTAGAAGCCAACTCCTGAGGTCTGTTTTCTCCAAAATCTTTTTGACCATGAGAATAAGCTTCCCAAATTTGTTCAACAGGTTTAAATTTAGAAACTGCCACCAGTTTTACATCCGGCGGCAGTTCATTTTTAATGGCTGACAAATTGTCGGCTATACTCATTTATCTCTTTTTTTGTTGCTGTTGTTGAGCTTTGTAAGCTGCATCCAGTCTCTCCTGAAATTTAGATTTTTTAGCAGGACCGGCAGCTTTCTCTTTCAATTTTGCATAAATTTTAGCCTCATCCACAAAGTATTTCCTTATTACCCAGGTTTGAACCATAGTAATTAAATTCGAAAGCAGATAGTAATAAGTAAGACCACTTGAGAAATTATTACCCAGGAAGAAGAAGAAAATTGGCATAAAATAGAGTGACATATATTTCATACCTGCCATCTGAGGACCTCCCGTATTCATTTGGTCAATATTCATTCTTGAATAGAAATACATTGAGATGCCCATCAATAAAGCGAACAAGCTTACGTGATCGCCATAAAGAGGAATTGTGAAAGGCAAATTCAATATTGAGTCATAAGAACTCAGGTCTGTAGCCCAAAGGAAGTGCTCCTGCCTCAATTCAAAAGATGCAGGGAAGAACTTAAACATAGCAAACAAAATAGGCATCTGCAAAAGCATAGGTAAACAACCACCTAGCATACTGACACCGGTTTTATTATATAAAGCCATCGTCTCCTGTTGCTTTTTCATAGCCTCATCAGGCTTCGAATACTTCTCGTTAATTTTATCAATCTCAGGTTTAAGAACTCTCATTTTTGCAGATGAGATGTAAGATTTGTGAGTCAACGGCCACAAAACAATCTTTAGCATGATAGTAAGCAGAAGTATTATTATACCGAAATTCGATATGTATCTGCTTAAAATATCAAATACAAAGATGATAATGTATCTGTTTATCCAGCCGATAAGCCACCCGCCAAGAGGAACAATCTGTTCGTAACCATGGTCATATTTCTTTAAAGTCTTATAATGGTTAGGACCAAAATAAAACTCCATAGGCACATTAATCTCGTCACCTGCTTTTATAGGAACACTCATATTTGCTTCGCAATTCATGAGATTTTTATCGGCATCATCCTCTTTATAAAGCGAGTACGAGAGGTCTCCGTTTACAAAATTCTCTTCGGAATATAAAATTGCCGAGAAAAATTGTTGTTGAAATGCAAACCATTTAACTTTAGTTCCAATCTCTTTTGATGCATTTTCTTTTCTGAATCCCAGTCTTTCAACGTTATTAGAGTTTGGAAACTTGTAAACAACTGTAGAATAGTTCTTTTCATTATCAAAACCCTTCTCTAAACGAGGCAGATCCAACTTCCAATTAAGATCCAAAGAGGTGATATTCTTAGGAATCCTGTTGCCCATACCCGACATCCTGATATTAAAACCAAGCTTATAACTATCTGCCGGCAAAGTATATACATACTCAATAAAAGCAGCGGAATCTAAATAAAGACGATAAGTTAACGATGTGTCGGTCGATGCGAATTTTGTAAAAACAAAATTTGAAGTAGATAGCTCCTGACCAGCAAATACCCTAATATTTAATTTACTTTTATTTTTTCTTATAAGGTTCAGTGCAAGACTGTCATAAGTAAAATAGTTTTTTACAAGTACATTTTTTACTTGAGCACCCTCATTTGTAAAATTAATTTTAATCTTGCTGTTCTCAAGTGAATCGCTTACGACTTCCTGTTTTAAAGCAGAATTCAATAACGTATCTTTATAGATAGAAGCAGCGCTGGAATCTACTTTATTATTTACCAAAGAATCAGTTGACCCCGGAACATAAGTTTTACCGGCATTAGAATCAGAATTAACAGCAGAAGCCGAATCCTGCACCATTTGATTCACTGCCTGCTCTTTTATCTGTTTAGAACTATACCAACTGAATAGTATAAGGATAAGCGCTATTAGCACAAATCCTGTTACCGTATTTTTATTCATTCTTATTCTTCGTGTTGTTTATCAATAATTTTTATTTTCTCTTCCAACTGAGCAAGCTCCTGTTTAGCAACCTCAATTTTCTTTTCAAGTTCGTTGATCAAAGCATCTGCATTCTTAGACTTGGCGAAAAATCCCATATTATTCTCCCATACAGAAATATCGGCCTCCATTTTACGAAACTTTTGTACAAGTTTATCTCTTTCAGCTCTAAGCCCTCTGTCGCCTCTGGAAGATGTTTGGAGTTCTTTAAGATGCTTTTTGTAGTTATTAAGTTTACCTTCGTTTTCGGCAGATCGGTACTCTGCAAACTTCTGATCGATTGCGTGTCTGTATGCAGCCTGAACCCTCTCCTTCTCTTTTAAAGGAACAAATCCGATTTCCGACCATCTGGATTGAAAATCTTTTAAAGCTTCCACGTTTTCGGCAGGTTTAGAATCCAATTTGAATTCATTGATTTCGGTAATGAGTTCCAATTTCTTTTTAAGATTCAAATCATATTCTTCGTCAACATTACTGTAGTGCTTAGATTTATTCTCAAAGAAGAAATCGCAGGCAGCTCTGAATCTTTTCCAAACAGCATCCGATTGCTTCCTTGCAACAGGACCAATCTCCTTCCACTTCTTCTGCAAAGAGATTAACTGATCGGTTGTCTTTTTCCAGTCTTCGCTGTTTTTGAGAGCCTCGGCCTGTTCACACAATGCAATTTTTTTATCGTAATTATCTTGCATAGTGTTCTTAAACTGAGAGTAGTGTTCCCTTTTCGCTGTATAGAATGCATCACAAGCAGCACGGAATCGGTCATAAATTTTTTGATTATCCTTCTTCGAGGCAAAACCTATACTTTTCCACTCTGTTTGTAAAGCTTCAATCTCTTTAGTATTAACATTCCAATCTTTATTATCTGAAGCAACTATAGCCTCGCACTTTTCACAAAGAGCTACTTTTTTGGCTAAATTCTCTTTTTGAGACTCTTTTTGACCTTCGAAAAAGTCCTGTTGTTTTTTATTAATCGATCCGGTAGATTGTTTAAATCTTTCCCATATCTCCTCTCTATGCTCCTTAGGAACAGGTCCAATATCTCTCCAATCTTCGTGAAGTTTTTGGAGCTTAGTGAATGCCGAAACAACATTCGGGTCATCTGCAAGAAGTTCCGCCTTTTCACACAAAGCAATTTTCAGTTCCAAATTCTTTTTAAGATCCAAATCCCTCAATTCATTGTTAATCTTAACAAAGTCATAAAACTTTTCTACCAGATATTGATAAGTTTCCCAAATATCTTTATTCTTTGCTTGAGGTACAGGGCCTACAACTTTCCAACGATTTTGCAATTCACGGAAAGCAGGGAAAATATGCTGCAGGTCATCTTGATTATCAATAAGAGCCTTAAGTTCATCAAGAATTTTTGTTTTTTGAACAAGGTTATCCTCTTTTTGTCTTTCAAGAGTTTGAACATAACCGGCTCTAAGTGACTTATACTGAGAATACAACGACTTAAAACCCCTCTCCAGTTCTGCAAAAGGATTCACCGATACCAAAACTGATGATCGGCACCAAAAGGATTGACCG
>CAZOOH010000055.1:0-10488 GCA_964581375.1 uncultured Muribaculaceae bacterium | reverse complement strand
CTCAATCGGTAATTAACTATACAACAAATATCATAAACTCATACCAGCAAGAGCTGTTGGCAAAAAACCCCTCTTTATCTTTTCCAGCAATTATTCCGGAAATTAAAATGTTGTATAACCCTCAGATGAAAAGTGCATATAACTTTGTGCCCGGAGTTATGGGTTTGATTTTGATGCTGATATGTTCTATGATGACATCTATATCAATTGTAAGAGAGAAGGAGTTAGGAATGATGGAGGTTTTATTAGTATCTCCCTTAAAACCATTTTCGGTAATTATTGCCAAAACAATTCCATATTTTGTACTTTCTGTAATTAATATCATAACTGTGCTTTTACTTTCAATATTTCTTTTGGGAGTTCCCGTATCCGGTAGTCTATTTTGGTTAATTGTACTCTCCCTGCTTTTCGTTTTGGTATCTCTCTCTCTTGGGATGATGGTCTCAACATTAGTTCAAACTCAAGTTGCAGCAATGCTGATATCGGGAATGGTATTTATGATGCCGGTTATGATTTTGTCGGGAATGATATATCCTGTAGAAAACATGCCTAAAATTCTACAAGCAATTTCTCAAATTATCCCTGCTAAATGGTTTATTGCCGGAGTAAGAAAACTGATGATTCAGGGTTTGGATCTTCATTATGTTTTAAGAGAATTTGCTGTTCTGACAGCAATGTTATTGTTATTTTTCGGGATCACTTTGAAAAAATTTAAATACAGATTATAGTAAGTTATGTTAAAGTATTTAATTGAAAAAGAATTTAAGCAAATCAGAAGAAATCCGATTTTGCCCAAGCTGATTTTTGTATTTCCCGTTATAATGATGCTTTTAATCCCAAATGCTGCAGATATGGAAGTAAAAAATCTCAGAGTCTGCGTTTTGGATAATGATCACTCTGCGTTTTCAAACAGATTGATTTCTAAAGTGCATAATTCAAATAATCTGGATGTGTCAAAATATGTTTTTTCACATGTGTCTGCAATTAAAACCATAGAGGAAGATAATGCTGATCTTATATTAGAAATACCTGAAAATTTTGAAAAAGAGATAGTAAATACGGGTAATTCTACTGTTATGGTGGAGGCTAATGCAGTAAATGCAACAAAAGGAGGAATTGGATCTTCATATCTCTTATCGGTTGTTAATGATTTCTCGAAAGATTTAATATCGGAGGGACTATCGTCTGTTAAAATATCTGAAACGATGAAGTCAATCCCAAAGTTGGAAATAATCCCAAAAAGCAGGTTTAATCCTCAAATGAAATACAAGGTATTTATGGTTCCTGCTCTTATGGTAATGCTTATTACAATGATTTGCGGATTTTTTCCGGCTTTGAATATTGTTTCGGAAAAGGAAAAGGGAACAATAGAACAAATAAATGTTACTCCTGTAAAACGATGGATATTTATACTTGGCAAACTTATTCCTTACTGGATTATTGGATTGGTTGTACTCACAATTACAGTATTTTTGGCAATAATTTTTTATAATATTTTTCCGGTAGGTAATATTTTCAGCTTTTATCTGTTCTCAATTATTTACATTTTTGTAGTTTCTGGAATTGGACTCATTATTTCCAACTACTCAAATACTCTTCAGCAGGCAATGTTTGTAATGTACTTTTTCCTTTTGATACTAATATTAATGAGCGGACTTTTTACTCCGGTGCAAAGTATGCCATTGTGGGCTAAAAGTATTGCTGCCGTAAATCCAATGAAGTATTTTGTAGAAGTTGTAAGAGCAATTTATATAAAAGGTTCACCTCTCACCTCTATTACAAAAGAGATGGTAATATTACTTACCTTTGGCGCCGTATTAAATATTTGGGCTGTACTCAGCTACAAGAAAAACACATAATAACTGTCCTGAAAAATGCAAATTATAAGCTCTGCCACAATATTAAGTGAAATTGCAAATGAATATCCTGTTATTATTCCGGTACTTACCCGTTTTGGAATCAAACAGGGATTGGGAGAACATAGGGTTAATGAAATTTGTACGAAATTCGGCATAAATGAAGAGGCGTTCTCACTTATATTAAACATCTATTTAAATGAAGAGTTTACTCCTCACATTAAACTGGGGGAGTCTGAATTTGAACAAATTAAAAGTTACTTTGAAACGACAGATCATTTTTATAAGACCATCCAGATTCCAAACATTGAAAGTCATTTAAAGGCTTTTATATCTCAAAGTGACGACGTTTCCACATTAAAAATGATTGAGGCTCTATTTTCAAAATTTAAGACGGAATTTATGAATGGAGAGGGGTATTTCAATGAAATACTCGGTGATATTAAAAGTATAATGGTAAAACATCTTACCGGCCGTTTTAATACTAATCTTTACTATGC
Source organism: uncultured Muribaculaceae bacterium (assembly GCA_964581375.1). Lineage (GTDB taxonomy): Bacteria > Bacteroidota > Bacteroidia > Bacteroidales > UBA932 > JAFIHK01. The sequence continues at coordinate 8,132 of CAZOOH010000055.1, read as the reverse complement.
AGTAATTTTTTCCCTCCACTCACTTGAAGCCGATCTTAAAAAGCATGAGCGACTACGTTCGATTTTACTGGATAAAATTGCTTCATCGGATTCTTCATTACGAAAAGCAGTTCCGGGAGAACTCACCAACAGAGAGAATGATGTTTTAAGATTAATTGTAAAAGGTCGTCTTAATAAAGAGATTGCCTCGGAACTTTCAATAAGTTTCAATACCGTACTTACTCACAGAAAAAACATTATATCGAAACTCGGGATTAAAAGTGTTCCGGGGCTTACTCTCTATGCATATATCAGTGGGCTTGTCTCTTCAAAAGAGATTCAAAATTAATACTCAAGTTCAAAAAGAGGGTAGTTCCTTTTGAAATATATGAATTAAAAGAAATATTTTCGGGTTTATAGTTGAATAGATTGTTTACTCCGGTGTAAAATGTAAACCCTTTTAACAGTTCACCTCTTATCCCTAAGTTCCAAACTGAATAAGGTTCATATGTTACCGGAGAAAATGTGTTAGTATGTTGATTTAAGGTAAAATAGGTAAGTCCGGATGCATACCGGCCGTTTAACATCAATGAAAAATCTCTTTTTAGAGCCTTGAAGGAATACTCAATATTAGCCACTGCAATATGAGGTCTTACTGAGGATTCATTTAATCCTTCTGTCTCATTTAAATCTTTAACAAAAGAGTATGAACCTCTTAAAATAAGATTTGAATAGATTTCAAATTTTGCATTGAAATCAATACCGGTAACGACAGCTTTTTCGATATTGCTGTAATAGATTGTATCCTGAGCAGTATTCCAAATAGTTGAAATCTTTTCTTTTACTCTGTTGTGATAAATAGAAGCCGATACATTTACCCGGCGGGTCAAATATTCTGCCGAAAATGAATAATTGTTGCTTGATTCAGGTTTTAAATTTCTATTCCCTACTAAATGGAATAACCCCATATGACTCCAATCGGTATAAAGCTCCTTAAGAGATGGCGATCTGAATCCCGAGGCATATCCTGTTCTAAAAATAAATGCCCCGGTTGTGTACATTGCCGAAATTTTTGGGGTCAATCTATATCCGAATTCCGAATGAAATTCCATTCTTGCACCACCTTGCAAAGTGAGTCCCTTAGAAATCTTATAATCATCTTGAAAATAGAGAGATCCCGATGTAGTACTGTTTACTTCACCATCTTTGAACTGATAAGTTAGTAAAGATTCGTTTAATAACTCAATTCCTGTTGTTAAACTATGTTTATCTAAAGTATTACAGTAATAGTTAATTCTTGTATTATTTATGGTATTTGAGTAATTTTTAACTTTAGTATTATTTGAAAGAGTAAGGTCAAATTTATCGTACTTATCGTAGTTATTACTGAATTCAAAATAGCTCTTTTCATTCAAAAAATAGGATGCCCCTGCAATAATATCGGCGTCGCTGTAGTAATCATGTTTACCTGTGGTTTCATCAGTTGCATTGTATCTTTCGTGATTGTAGATTCCAGCTTTAATGGATGCCTTAAACTTTTTCCCGGTGAATCCTGCTTTACCGTTTAAAGAGAAATTATCGAAACCTTCAACAATAAAAGGAACAACAGCTCCAGAAACCAAATTAGGCAATTCATACTCCTTTTTAAATTGTCTTACTAAAGATGCCGAAGCACTGTATTTGCCAATCTTTGACCCGGCATTGAATGAATACTTAGATTCTCCTGATGCATTATAATTATAACCGAAATTTGAAGAAAATGGGGTATTTACCTTTTTCGTAATTATATTAATCACACCCGCTATCGCTCCCGACCCATATAAAGTAGACATAGAACCTTTAATAATCTCAATTTTCTCAACATCGTCTAAATTGATTCTGTTAAAATCGGGATTGCTCCTGGATGTCTCGCCGGCAATCCTTTCTCCGTCAACCAGAATTAAAATATAATTTGCCCCCATACCTTGGAATGTAATATTGTTTGTGATACCCTCTGTTTGAGTAAACTCAATTCCGGGAACCTCATTCTCCAGTAATGAAAGAAGAGTTTGGCCGCTGTTACGTTTAATAATTTCCCGCGAAATAACCTGAGTAATCACAGGAACATCCTTTATTGATTTCGGAATTCTCGAAGAAGTCACTACAATTTCGTCAAGTTTATAAGTTTTTGCAGATGTTGTATCGACAGCTAAAGTATCTCCGGTCGGCACCAACATTAATGATGATAGAATTGAAAGCAGAACCATTTTTGTGGATTTAAAAATTCGCCACAAAATAAATCTGCAATTAAAATATTGTCAATCGCTATTTGTAGTGATAATAATTAGAAAATATAGTTAAGACCTATATTCATTCCGCTTTTACCGTCTTGAATATTAAATGGTTTACCGTACTCTACGGATATCACAAAGTTCTTATTCATAATTGCCTTAAAACCTAATCCGGCACTCCAGTGCATAGAGTCCTTAAGTTCATCATAATACTCGGGAATAGGCATTAAAGTAAGAATGGCAACAGGTTCATCATAGTAGCTTACAACCCTACCTGCATCTATAAAAGGATGAGCAACCAAATACCAATCCTGACCAAGAAACTTAAAGTCACAGAAGCGATATCTCAATTCGAAATTTGACCAAAAAATACCGTCTCCCACAATTCTGTTTCTCAGAACACCCCTTACACTATTTATACCGCCAAGCCCCTCCGATGTAATTTGTCTGAAAAATAGAGTTGTAAGATTTTGTAAAGCATAAAACGGAATATGACCGCCAATTTTGCCCTGATATCCCAAACGATAAGCAAATGTCAGTTTTTCGCCAATTACCGGCAGATACCCTCTGTGAATTACCGACAATCGAGTATAACCCCTGTTTGAGCTTCCGGTTTTTGGAGCAGTAGTTAAAATGGCCTCAGAATAAAATCCTTTAGTAGGGTCCGCTTCAATGTTTCTTGAATCGTGAACAATTCCGGCTTTAAATTCAACAATTGTTCCACCCGATGCCTCCATGGGGTTTATAACATAATAATTCTGGAGTGTTTCAAAAAGAGATGCCGTATTTGCATTTTCGGGTTTTTCGGCAGATTTTATATTGTATTTATAATATCCTATACCGGCTGCCCAACCGATATTTTTGAGGAAATTGCCCTGAAAATCGGCAGTTGTCCTAAACAAAGTTCTGTCAATTTTGTAATACCAATCATCTCTGTTAATATCATAATCGGTAGCATAGCCGTTAAAACCATAAAAATCGAGCATTCTGTCGGTAAGGTATGAGATGTCGAAAGTTGTTCTTATATTCCGTATTAAGAATTTTGAGTCATAAAACATATGATATACACCAGATCCTTTTGTATAACGCGAAACTTCAAAATTAAACTTATGTAAATACTGCGGATACTTAGTTCCATCGCCAAAGTAAAAAAGATCGGTAAGTACACCATACTGAAACCCTTGGTCACTTGTATATCCCACTGCCGGCAGCGGGCCAAAAATCCATCCCTTCTTGACAGTATGCTTAATGTCTTTAACATCGGGAGATGTCTCATTTTGTGCAGTTGCGCCAAAGAAGCTAAACAGAGCAACAATTAATAAGACGATATACTTTTTCATATTAAATGATATTTAAGATTTCGGCCATTAAAAACCCCAGATAATTGCCGGCTGCATATCCAACTAGCCCCACTGTAATTCCGGTAATTATAACTTTTTTATTATGCATTGCAGATGCAATTAGCGGAACAAAAGGGGGTGAATTTATAAGTGCAACCGAAGAGACAACGACAGTATCGGCATCCAATTTGAATATTTTTGACAGAAACATCTGCAAAAAAAGTGATACAAAAACCGCAAAAGCGATATATAAAAGCAAATAAAACCCACCCGAAAGATTTAACCTTGATAAGTTGGCCATAGAAGCAACAACAACGCTGAAAATATATACCAAGTACATTCCTGCATCATAGCTTTTTTCGATTTTACGTACCGGATGGAAAAATGAAGCCGCAATACCCAGAGTAGTAATTGAAAGAATAACAATAACCATTTGATATTTTTCATTAAAAATCAATGAAAGGGCTCCCGAAAAAGCAAAAATCAAAATTGATAACCCCACAGCCATTATCAGGGGAAGAAAGTTTTTTTTCTGCAAAATACCGCTCCAAGGATTAATATCCTCCTCCACAATACTCTTCTCGACAGTTTTGTTTTTGTTTTCGGAGTTGAGATATTTTCGGAAAATCTTTATGCCGAATGAGAGTAAAAAAGTGAGATAGAGTAACGATATTGCCATATCATATGAGTGAACAAGTATGTAGGCCTCATTTGGCACATTCAGCATAAGTTTTAAAGCCGCAAGATTAGGTGTTCCACCCGTATAAACTCCGACAAGCATCCCCGATATTTTATGTAAATTAGCTCCAATCAAAGGGTCATTCCCGATAAGAGGTTTAAAAATAAAAAAACCTGCAACGACTGAAATTATGACTGCGGCAACTCCTGTTATAAGAGTTAAAAGAGCACTTTTGATATTCCATTCGCGAAAATTGCTGGAAAACAACATCAGAGGAATAGCAAGTGGAATTATGACAGTAACTAACAAATCCTGAATCTTATAAGCAGATTGATTCAGTAGTCCGGAGTTTCCTAAAATAATGCCAATAAGGTACAGAAGTAAAACCGGACCGATTTTTTTTAAAAGAGGAATTTTTTCGGAAATCCACAGCACAATTGCCGGGGCAATTACATAAAATAGAATAAGAGGAATAGTCATTAGCTAAAGATTTCGGCAATCATACATCTGGCAGATCCACCACCGTTTGTTTCTATAGTTGTTAATTCCGGTGAAACAATTGTACAGTAGTTTTCAATTGCTTCAATTTGGTCCTCATTAAGAGAATCTTTTGCCTTAGCCGACATAATTAAAAGATGATTTCCTTTTGAATTGACAAGTTCCAGCATATTTCCGGCAAAATTCTCCATCTGCTCGAGAGAAATTTCAATAATCTCTTTTCCGCTTTCTTCGAGTGATTCAATAAGAGAAACCCTCTCGTCGATATTTTCAACTGAGTCCAGACAAACTATGGCAAACTCTGTTCCTACGCACATCATAACGTTGGTGTGATATATCTGCTCTCCATTTTTATCTTTGGCGTCGAATAAGAAATATTCATAATCCAGAGCAGCTGCAAACTCATCTAAAACCTCTTCGTTGGTACGAGGTGATTTACATGCGTAGGCAATATTGCTCACTCTATCCAGAACGAGGCTTCCGGTTCCCTCCAAAAACTTCCCTTTGTTCTCCCACGATGTAAGATCAATCACATTTTCAATGTGAGCTTTTTGTTTTACCAATTCGGTGATGTCTTCTCTGCGCTCATACCTTCTGTTTTCGGCAAACATGGGATACAAAACCATTTTCCCCGGATGTGTTGAAAACCAATTATTTGGAAAAATTGAATCCGGAGTGGGAGGGTCAATGGTATCATAAACTACTTCGACGTTTATATCGTTCTCAATAAGCAGCTTAACAAAAGAATCAAACTCCTGAAGCGCGCATTCCTGAGCATTTTTATCGAACCCTTTTTGTTGAAAAGAGTTATTTACCGCAGTCTGTTCATTGTAACCGAATGCTACCGGTCTTACCATCAAAACTGAATCTGTTGTTTGTATTCTTTTCATTCCAAAGATTTTATTGAATTAATTATAATATCCAGTGCTTCGTTTAATTGCTCTTCACTAATAACCAACGGTGGAGCAAAACGAATAATGTGTCGGTGGGTAGGTTTTGCCAGAAGGCCATTTTCGGCCATTTTTTCGCATACGTCCCATGCCTCTTTTCCGTTGTAAGGTTCTATTACTACAGCATTTAACAGCCCCTTGCCTCTAACTTGAGAAATAAAAGGCGATTTTACATTTGATAATTTTTCTCTGAAGATTTTTCCCAAACACTCTGCCCTCTCTGCAAGTTTTTCGTCAACAGCGACTTGTAAAGCAGCCTGAGCTACTGCACAAGCAAGTGGAGAACCTCCAAAGGTGGAACCATGTTCACCGGGTTTGATGGTAAGCATAATTTCGTCATCGGCCAAAACGGCCGATACCGGTAATACACCTCCGGACAATGCCTTTCCGAGAATTACAATATCCGGTCTGACATCTTCATGGTCGCAGCAGAGCATTTTGCCTGTACGGGCAATTCCGGTTTGAACCTCATCTGCAATAAAAAGTATATTATATTTGGTACAAAGCTCCCGACATTTTTTTAAATAGCCACATGGAGGAACAACAACACCTGCTTCGCCCTGAATAGGTTCTGCCATAAAAGCAGCAACTGTTCCTGCCCGCTCTTTAAGCAGATTCTCTAAGGCATCTGCTGAACCATAAGGAATTTTAATGAAGCCAGGTGTGTATGGACCATAATCGTTATATGCCGCGGGATCGGTTGAAAGAGATACTACGCTTATTGTTCTGCCATGAAAATTCTCGTCACAAACAATGATTTCGGCTCTGTTCTGAGGAATTCCTTTTTTAATATAACCCCATTTTCTTGCCAGCTTTAGTGCGGATTCTACAGCCTCGACACCAGAATTTACAGGAAGCATTTTATCATAGCCGAACAAATCGTGAACATACTCCTCATAGGGGGCTAATTTATCATTGTAAAACGCTCTTGATGTGAGTGTTAATGTTGTTGATTGTTTGGTGAGGGCATCGATTATTTTTGGATGACAGTGACCTTGGTTCACGGCTGAGTAAGCACTTAAGAAATCGAAATAACGTTTGTTGTCTACATCCCATACGTAAATGCCTTCCCCTTTGGTGATTACAACCTCAAGAGGATGATAGTTGTGAGCCCCGAAGCACTGCTCTTTCTCGATAAATTTTCTAGCTTTGTCTGTAATTTTCATAATAGAACAAAGTTAATCCTAATTTGGTGTCGAAACAAATATTAATTTTTCGTTTTTAAGGTGTAAAAATGTTAATAAGATGTTTGTAAATACAAAAATATAAGTTACCTTTGCAGCCCCGTTTTATTTGCGGGAATTAGCTAAAGTAAAGAATATTAACAAATTATGCCAACAATTCAACAGTTAGTGCGTAAAGGTCGCGAGGTGCTTGTAGAAAAAAGCAAATCTCGTGCACTTGATTCGTGCCCACAAAGACGCGGAGTTTGTGTACGTGTTTACACAACAACTCCTAAGAAGCCTAATTCAGCTATGCGTAAAGTTGCCCGTGTTCGCCTTACCAACCAAAAAGAGGTTAATGCTTACATACCGGGTGAGGGTCACAACTTGCAAGAGCACTCTATCGTTCTTGTTCGCGGAGGTCGTGTTAAAGACCTACCGGGAGTTCGTTACCACATTTTGCGCGGTGCGTTGGACACAGCAGGCGTTGATGGCCGTAAACAAGGTCGTTCACTTTATGGAACAAAGAGACCTAAAGCAGCCAAAACAGCAGCCAAAAAGTAATTAAACATTAACAAATTTATCAAAAATGAGAAAAACGAAGCCTAAAAAGAGGATTCTAATTCCTGATCCAAAGTTTAACGACATTCTTGTTACAAGATTCGTTAATAATTTGATGTTACAGGGGAAGAAGAGTATTGCCTATTCGATTTTTTATGATGCATTAGAAATCGTAGGTGAGAAGTTGAAAGATTCTGAAAAGGCTCCTCTCGATATTTGGAAAAAGGCGTTAGAAAACATCACTCCTCAGGTTGAGGTGAAAAGCCGCAGGGTTGGTGGTGCTAACTTCCAGGTTCCTACAGAGGTGCGTCCCGAAAGGAAGATTTCAATAAGTATGAAGAATATGATTTTATATTCTCGCAAACGGTCTGCACACTCTATGGCAGAAAAACTTGCTGCCGAAATTATTGCTGCTTACAACAACGAAGGTGCCGCATTCAAGAGGAAGGAAGACATGCATAAGATGGCAGAGGCAAACAAAGCGTTTGCGCACTTCCGTATATAATTGAATGAAACTTAAAAAGTATAAATGGCAAGAGATTTAAAATATACAAGAAATATTGGTATAATGGCCCACATTGATGCCGGTAAAACTACCACATCGGAGAGGATTCTTTATTATACAGGCAAGACTCACAAGATTGGCGAGGTTCACGAAGGTGCGGCAACAATGGACTGGATGGTGCAGGAGC